>NZ_JAOWFM010000038.1:0-1592 GCF_030333655.1 Citrobacter sp. CK180
GTCTTCCAGGCCGCTGCCTGAAATCCTGCGATTGGGTGGTGCGTATCTGCTGATACTTTCAAATTTTGGAGCGGGAAACGGGACTAGAACCTTGTCCACAACTCTTTGATTTGAAAAGAGTTTTCGTTTTTCCCGCAACAGGAATGGACAAGATTATGGACTTATTCTTTCGCGGTGGCAAGTGTTGTGACAACTTTTTTTCTACCGCAGGCTGCTGACGTCCATCGACATCTGGTCTCCCCCCCAGAGCCCTCAGTACCAATCAGGGTGATCGTGCCAGGAAAGCCTAGTACAAGCTACGCTCATACAACCAGCCCGGTCCGCTATCAACCGGGCAGAACACAAGCCAGGCAAGCGCCCGCGCCACAAAGCCGCGCTTCTGAACGCAACACGCAGGGCCTGCCCAAGACAGGCCCTCTGCACGAGCCTTGCCGTTCGCGAACACCAGATCAATGGTCGACTGGTGACTGTGTATGCACGTGAACCTTCGCCCCGTGGCAACGATGATCAACCGTCGTACGATCGTCCAGGAGGCAGGCCGATTCGTTGGTCCTATGTGCAGGCATGAGCAACGATCGGGCGTCAATGATGGAAGTACCCAAGCATGGGAGACCTTCACGACATGGTGTTCTTTCCGGTTCGTTTTCAAGCTCGAATAACAGTGTTCTGTCCGCTGCCGGAGAAGCATTTCAACAACCAAAGGAAGACACACCATGAGGATACGACACCTGCACTATTTTCTGATCGTCGCCGAAGAGCAGAGCTTCGCTCGCGCTGCAGCAAGGGTCCACATCGAACCCTCGCCGCTGTCGCGCGCCATCAAGGAGCTGGAAACCCAGCTTGGCGTCAGGCTTCTCGACCGCACCAAAGGGCGGATACGACTGACCTGGCCTGGAGAGGTTTTCCGTGAAGAAGCGCGCCGCATGCTTGCTTTCATGGACAACGCCCAGACACGCGTTAACTCGGCCTCACAGGGCTACCGCGGCAGGTTGCGAATAGGCCTGGCCGATAGCCTGGCCCAACCGCGGCTTACACGATTGCTCGCCCGTTGCCGTGAGGAAGAGCCTCGTACCGAGATCCGGATCGACGAGATGACGGTGAACGAAATGCGGCACTGTTGCAAAGTTAGCGATGAGGCAGCCTTTTGTCTTATTCAAAGGCCTTACATTTCAAAAACTCTGCTTACCAGGCGCATTTCGCCCAGGGGATCACCATAATAAAATGCTGAGGCCTGGCCTTTGCGTAGTGCACGCATCACCTCAATACCTTTGATGGTGGCGTAAGCCGTCTTCATGGATTTAAATCCCAGCGTGGCGCCGATTATCCGTTTCAGTTTGCCATGATCGCATTCAATCACGTTGTTCCGGTACTTAATCTGTCGGTGTTCAACGTCAGACGGGCACCGGCCTTCGCGTTTGAGCAGAGCAAGCGCGCGACCATAGGCGGGCGCTTTATCCGTGTTGATGAATCGCGGGATCTGCCACTTCTTCACGTTGTTGAGGATTTTACCCAGAAACCGGTATGCAGCTTTGCTGTTACGACGGGAGGAGAGATAAAAATCGACAGTGCGGCCCCGGCTGTCGACGGCCCGG
>NZ_JAOWFM010000039.1:0-26915 GCF_030333655.1 Citrobacter sp. CK180
AATCGGCCCAGATCCGCGAAATTTTAATCAGCGAGTCAGCTTGGGAAGAAATGACCTGCTTATTCGCACCTTCCCTAATATCGATATCATCTCACTGGAATGTCATAACTCGCATGTTCCAATGGATCTGCTTGAACTGATTCGCGGTAAAAAAGTCATGGTAGGGGCCATTGACGTGGCAACCAACACCATTGAGACACCAGAAGAAGTCGCCAGTACGTTACGCAAAGCGCTTCAGTTTGTCGATGCCGACAAGCTCTATCCTTCTACCAACTGTGGTATGGCTCCCTTATCTCGTCAGGTAGCCAGAGGTAAGCTCGATGCCCTAAGCGCAGGCGCAGAAATCATCCGAAGAGAACTTTCGGCTAAATGACTCTGTTAATAAAATACGGGCTTTGAGTTGATTTCGGTAGACTTGGGAAGAGTTTGAAATGGTGCGATAATAGGAACAAATACATGAAATAACTTGTTGAATTTATTGAATAAAATAAAATCCATATCATGAAATGCCCCCAAAAATGCCCCAACAAAACATTCCTATCCAATGTTCAAGATGCTTTGTTGGGGAACTGATTGCGTTTATTCAGAAAGTAATTTCTCTGATATTAGATCGTTAATTTTGAAACCATATTCTGTCACCAAGCTATAAGCACCTGCTCTTATATAATTTTCCTCTAATTGAAGCTTTGACTTTTCAGTATCCAGACCATGAGCGATGAGAAACCTTTCGAGTTCAGAGCTATGACTGGCCTTCCCTCTTCCAAGCTGTAAAAGCTCGGATGTATCTTTTAACTTATCGCTATATTTATCATGAAGACTCTTAATACCATGTGTAATGGTATCAATGCTGGATGATACTTTTTTCTGGTCATTAATTTTTAATTCTTTTAAGTAAGAGCTATTTGAAACCGTTTCTCTCAAGCATTCCCCTACATCTCTATCAAAAACAGCTCTCAATTCATCCATTTTCTGCTTGTGAGGTTTATCCATTTCCTTGCGAGATGGCTGCCTCATTAAAATATCAGTTGGAGAACATGTAGTTATTAATACGACAGAAATTCTCTTTAAATATTCTGAACGGAGATGGATATAAAGTTCGTTTTCTTTTCTTTCCAACTGTTTATATTCTATTTCCTTTTTTGCAATTGACTCTTGTAAGGAAGCATTTTGATAGATAGGTATCACTGTGAAATATATAGTAAATATAGTCAAAAAAAACAGCCCCACCTGAGCGATGTAGCTAATACGGACTAACCATAAGTCAAACTTGCCATTAACATTCATCCCACCCTCCTTAATTACTATTTTTAATTGTTTTGACAAAGTCTGTAGCAATGTTCATGGATATTTTCTTTTGAGCATATAAATATGATCGCAAATCCTTTTCAACCGTGTAAGCTTTCATCTGCTCATTGACATCCTTACTTAACTTATAAGAATCAATTTTTCTTTTGAAATCTCTAATTGTAGAATGAAACCCATCCGGATATTTACTCAAGATATCTTTATTTTTTGTAGTGGCAATGGAAATTTTGTTTAATAGCTCTCGTCGAATACTAATCGGTATATTTTGAGCACTCTCGTAAAAGTTACGCTCTCCCATTTTAATTGCATTATTAATAGCAAGATATGGTGTAATATACAAATCATCATAGTTGGAGTAAATATTCCCTTCTTCACCAACAGTGTTTGCACTGCGATAACTATCCTTTAAATACGTTATCGCAACTAAACCATCAAAGTTCTCCCAAAAAACTGAGGACAAATTTTTCTTATTATCATCAATAGCTTTTTTAGCTAATTTTTTTTGCCTATCCAGCTCGCGAATTGAGGTTGCCAATTCTTTGTTTACTGAGTTCAATTCTTCTTCTGAAACTTTAAATTGCTGTTTTAGAACTTCGATGTCTTCACGCAATTTAATTTGAGCTGCCTGATTATCTAAAAGTTGTCTATTTGACTTATGAAGCTCGCTTTTTAAAGCATTCAAATCAACTTCTTTCTTTGCGATCTCTTCTGACAATAGCTCTTTTTGATATATAGGCCTTACAGTATAAAAATACCCAAAGATAGCAAAAGCAACTAAAACAAATTGTGAAAAGTGACTGACACGACTGAGATATAGATCAACTTTACTTGCCATAACTTTCCTTATCGAAATCTTAAATTATAAAAATTATTTGTATAAATCTATCATTGTTACGGGTGATTATATAATAAGAATTTGTAGAAGCGAATCAATGTGTTTGATCCGGAAAAATTTTAGAGCCCACCAAAATCGCACTACACCGCACCCGCCTGCGGTTTTCATATCACTAAAATTTTTCAGTTGTGATTTTTTACAAACGATATCGCCAGCCCGCGCCCGTTCTGGGGATGCTCTGCGAGACAGGAACTGAAAAGAATGAAAAGAAATTCAGCTTTTTTCAGTTTTACTGTCCGTAGTATCTATGGGCTGAATACACAACACTATGATATTAAATGGATAATTAATTTTAGGTGTGTGATTTTATGAAGGTTTGTGAAAGATGAAAATATAACCATCTGAAAAATAATAATTTTATGTCCGTATAAACTGAAATCCTGTGTTATGTTCCGGGAACGGATTAGCCATTCCCGACGCATACTTTACCCATTCTTTTGCGCAGCCAGCAGCAACTTTAAAGCCTTTTCCCGCTCCTCGGGTGGAATTGCATCAATTAGCTCTTTAACCCTCCCCTGCCCGTTCAGCGCGCTTGGACTAACGGAATGGGAGAAAGCAACATTCATCACAAACGAGTGACCGCACTCCACATTAGAGCAATAGCAGTACACATCGTACAGCTGTGGGTGTTTTCGTTTTCTGGACCTAACAGAATATGCCCCTGATTGAGCCCCCAATTGAATGTTGATTTCAAGTGAATGGGGTTGACCCCAAACGACTGAAATCAGCGTAATTGCTATGTTTTTAAAGGATTTTGTTAATTTGAGATTATTTGGAAATACTAGGGGATGGTGCCGATAATAGGAGTCGAACCTACGACCTTCGCATTACGAATGCGCTGCTCTACCAACTGAGCTATATCGGCCCTGAAAGGACATGACCACGAGTGTGAATCACGGGGTAGAAGGTTAAAACTAACCGGGTGATGCGTCAATAGCCTTGTGAATCAAGTGGCTGATTTTGCATCACTCCGGTTTTAATTACGCACGAATGGTATCGTCACCGATGCCGATCCACTTGTAGGTGGTCAGCGCTTCCAGCCCCATTGGGCCGCGTGCGTGTAATTTTTGCGTGCTGACGGCCACTTCCGCGCCCAGGCCAAATTGTCCGCCATCGGTAAATCGGGTAGAAGCATTGACGTAAACGGCGGACGAATCCACTTCATTCACAAAACGATCGGCGTTGCGCAGAGTGCGCGTCAGGATCGCATCGGAATGTTGAGTACCGTGTTCACGAATATGCGCAATTGCGTCATCCAGGTCGGCCACGATTTTCACGTTCAGATCCAACGACAGGAACTCATCGTCATACTCTTCGGCTTTCACCGCCACCACGTTAGCCGGGCCTGATTTCAGTTGGGCCAGCGCCGCATCGTCAGCATGCAGCGTGACGCCGCTTTCCGCCATTTGCTTACTCAGCGCAGGCAGAAAACGCGCAGCGATATCCTGATGCACCAGCAGCGTTTCCACCGTGTTGCAGGTACTCGGACGCTGGGTTTTCGCATTGACGATGATCTTCAGCGCCGGTTCGATCTCCGCGCTGTCGTCAACAAAGATATGGCATACGCCAATCCCGCCGGTGATCACCGGGATCGTCGACTGCTCACGGCACAGCTTGTGCAGGCCCGCGCCGCCACGAGGGATCAGCATGTCGATGTATTTATCCATACGCAGCATTTCATTGACCAGCGCGCGATCCGGGCTGTCGATCGCCTGAACTGCGCCAGCAGGTAAGCCGCTGGCTTCCAGCGCTTGCTGAATCACCGCAACCGTTGCCGCATTGGTGCGATATGTCTCTTTACCGCCGCGCAGAATCGCCGAGTTGCCGGTTTTCAGGCACAACGAAGCGACGTCAACGGTCACATTGGGACGCGCTTCGTAAATCACGCCAATGACGCCCAGCGGAACACGACGACGTTCCAGACGCAGCCCGCTGTCCAGCAGACCGCCATCAATCACCTGTCCGACCGGGTCGGCCAGGTTACACACCTGACGGACGTCATCGGCAATCGCTTTCAGGCGCGCCGGCGTCAATGCCAGACGATCCAGCATCGCTTCGCTGAGGCCGTTTTCGCGCGCCTCGGCAACGTCCTGAGCATTAGCGCTCAGGATGCTTTCAGTTTGCGCTTCCAGTTCGTCCGCTATTTTTTCCAGTACGCGATTCTTCTCGCGACTGGAGAGTAGCGCCAGTTTGTAGGACGCCGCTTTGGCAGCAATGCCCATTTGTTCCAGCATACGTCGGCTCCTTAACGGGTAATCATGTCATCGCGATGGACAGCGACCGGGCCATATTCATAGCCAAGAATCGCGTCAATCTGCTGAGAGTGGTGACCAGCAATACGGCGCAGCGCGTCGCTGTTATAACGGGTGACGCCGTGGGCGATATCGCGCCCTTCCTGGTTACGGATGCGGATCACTTCACCACGCGAGAAGTTACCTGTCACGCTTTTAATGCCTTTTGGCAATAATGAGCTACCGCGTTCCAGAATCGCAGATGTCGCCCCTTCATCCACAGTGATTTCACCGGCAGGCGGCGCGCCAAAGATCCAGCGTTTGCGGTTTTCCAGCGGGGAGGCTTGCGCATGGAAACGGGTTCCCGCAGAAATGCCTGCCATAACATCGCCAATCACGCCCGGCTTGCTGCCCGCCGCGATGATGGTGTCGATTCCGGCACGACAGGCAACGTCGGCAGCCTGCAATTTGGTGCCCATTCCCCCGGTTCCCAGGCCAGAGACGCTGTCGCCCGCAATCGCACGCAGCGCATCATCAATGCCGTACACGTCTTTAATCAGTTCAGCCTGCGGGTTGGTTCGCGGATCGGCGGTAAACAACCCTTGCTGATCGGTCAGTAACAACAATTTGTCGGCGCCCGCCAGAATGGCGGCCAGCGCGGAAAGATTGTCGTTATCGCCCACTTTTATTTCAGCGGTCGCCACGGCATCGTTTTCATTGATGACAGGGACAATATTGTTGTCCAGCAGCGCACGCAGGGTGTCACGCGCGTTCAGGAAGCGCTCTCTGTCTTCCATATCCGCACGCGTCAGCAGCATCTGCCCGATGTGAATACCGTAGATAGAGAATAGCTGTTCCCAAAGCTGAATCAGACGACTCTGCCCCACCGCCGCCAACAGTTGTTTAGACGCTATGGTCGCCGGGAGTTCCGGGTAGCCAAGATGCTCACGCCCGGCGGCGATAGCGCCCGACGTGACGATCACAATACGATGGCCTGCGGCATGTAGCTGCGCGCATTGACGAACAAGTTCTACGATATGGGCACGGTTCAGGCGGCGCGATCCGCCCGTTAGCACACTGGTGCCGAGTTTTACCACCAGCGTCTGGCTGTCACTCATGATTCTCTGCCATTCAAAATAGGGGAAAATGATATCAAACGAACGTTTTAGCAGGACTGGCCCCGGTTGCCAACAACCAGAGCACAAAGCATGAAATTTTGTTGCGCAGGATCAGCAAGCGTAGCGGCAGTTTCTGACAATTTTATTACCGCAATAATAAATCATCCTTTTTTAAAAATATTCTTAATTTGTCATAAAACCTTCATTGCAGAGCGTTAAAAACCATCCTGTTTTTCACGGGGATCACTCCCAGCGAATATTAGCGCGTAATTTTAAATCAGGAATGAAAATGAAAAAGAGCACTCTGGCATTAGTGGTGATGGGTATTGTTGCATCGGCATCCGTGCAGGCAGCAGAAGTGTATAACAAAAACAGTAATAAACTGGACGTGTATGGCAAAGTAAAAGCGATGCACTACATCAGTGATGATGACAGCAAAGATGGCGACCAGACTTATATCCGCTTTGGCTTTAAAGGCGAAACGCAGATTAACGATCAGCTGACCGGTTACGGTCGCTGGGAAGCTGAGTTCGCCGGTAACAAAACAGAAAGCGAAGGCGGTCAGAAAACCCGTCTGGCTTTTGCGGGTCTGAAGCTGAACGATTTCGGTTCGTTAGATTATGGTCGTAACCTGGGCGCCTTGTACGACGTTGCCGCGTGGACGGATATGTTCCCTGAATTCGGCGGCGACGGCCTTGCACAGACCGACAACTTTATGACCAAACGCGCCAGTGGCCTGGCAACTTACCGTAACACCGATTTCTTCGGCGTTATCGATGGTCTGAACTTAACCCTGCAATATCAGGGTAAAAACGAAAACCGCGACGTCAAAAAGCAGAATGGCGACGGTTTCGGCACATCTCTGAGCTATGACTTCGGCGGCAGCGACTTCGCCATCATCGGCGCATACGCCAATTCAGACCGCACCAATGAGCAGAACCTGCAATCTCGCGGACAAGGTAAAAACGCGGAAGGTTGGGCGACGGGTCTGAAATATGACGCCAATAACATTTACCTGGCGACTATCTATTCTGAAACCCGCAACATGGCGCCTATTTCCGGTGGTTTCGCCAATAAAGCGCAAAACTTCGAAGCGGTTGCCCAGTATCAGTTTGATTTCGGCCTGCGTCCTTCTCTGGGCTATGTTCAGTCTAAAGGCAAAGATATTGAAGGTATCGGTGATGAAGATATCGTGAAATATATCGATGTGGGCGCAACATATTATTTCAATAAAAATATGTCTGCGTTCGTTGATTATAAAATCAACCAGATTGACGATGATAACAAGCTGGGCGTAAGCAGCGATGATATCGTCGCGATTGGTATGACATACCAGTTCTGATTGTCTTAATTTGCCGGATGACGATGCTCAGGCGTCTTATCCGGCCTACTCTTTTGCACTGTTGCAGGCCGGATAAGCGTAGCGTCATCCGGCATTATTCTATGTTACGCCGTTAACTTCACCGGTTCTTTGAAGTTATCGGCGGGTTCCAGCGCCAGATTCAGCGAAGTCAGCAGTGCACGCAATTTTTCATGAAACTCGCGCAGAGTGTACTCCAGGCGTTCAATCACTTCGGTCTCTTTAATCGGCACGGCGGTCCAGTTACCTTCTTTGTCAAACAGGCCAAACTGGTAGCTGTAGGTAAAGCGTTTTTCCTGCGCTTCCAGTTCCATCCACCAGCCCCAGAATTCACGTTTCTCAGGCGCTGGCTTCACGTTGACGCAAACAGCCAGGCAATCGAAAAAAAAACGATTATCTTCGCACTGCCCTTCGCGTATATACGGGCCAAGCGCAGTGAATTTCTTGATCAATCTACTTTTCGGGTGTCCACTCGGTAACGTCATTGCGATCTCCTTTGGTGAAGCAACTGTTTTACCAAAACAATAAAATTTAGCAATCCATTAACACAATCTGTGATTGATCCAACCGGTAATTTCTTTCAGCGCAGTGTCAAAATTGCGATACACCGGATTAAACGGAATCTCCATCAGCTTACCGTCGGAAGATGACGAGGTGATGAGCCGGGACTCCTCTTCCGGGCTAAACGGATCGTTTTTCCAGAAGCCAGATAACATCGGCGTTGGGCAGCGTCTGCCGAGCAACCCCTGCACCTTCAGTGAATAACGATTTAGCTCAACGCGCAGCGCTTCATCTGACGCATCATGCATTCCCAGACGGCTTGCCAGCACGTCAAGATACATTTCCGGCACCGTCCCCTGACGCTGTGAATCGCTTAACAACGCATGGACCACCGGCCCCAGACAGGCTACCGCTTTCAGTCGCGGCGCTTCCAGGTAGGCCAGACGTACCGCAACGTTAGCGCCAAAACGAAAACCAAACGCCGCCACCCGGGTATGATCAACCCACGGCACCCCAGGCAGCGCTTTCAACACATGCTGATGCAGCAGACTGGAGTCCTGGGTGAGCTTCCATTTTGACGAGAATCCAACCGACGGCATGTCCAGCGTCAGCATCGCCATACCGCGCGGCGCGAAGTAACGTTCGAACAGGGTGTAATAGTCCGTTTGCATGGAATCCAGGCCGCCGCACATCAGTACGGTCGGGAACGGGCCATCCCCTTTCGGCATATGCAAAAACGCAGTGACAGGCGCGCCGCCGGGGATCGAAAACGCCATTTCACGCAGCGAGCCCGGCAAGCGTTGCGCGGCCTCTTCATACGCGCGGTTCGCCAGGGCCTGCGCCTGCTCCGCCAGCTCATCCCCTTTAAGATGTGGGTAAGCCGCAATGTTGTAGAGCGAGGAAGCGTGCAGCCAGTGGCGCCCGCTGCGCTGTGGGTCTGTTTCCTGGCAGGCTTTCTGCTGCCATTCCATCGCCTGTTTCGACCATTCAAAGATCCAGTTACCGCCACGGTAGCCAATCACCGTGTCGTACAGATCTTTGTCGGTTCGCTCGGCTTCGCTCATTACGATACGCGCCTGCACATCAAGGATTTCTCGCGGATCGATACCGCGCCAGATCCACATCAGACGGTTGATCATGCGATACCAGTGCGGCACGTTTTTACCATCCAGAGTGGACTGCACGGACGGCTGCGTTCCGTGATTGAAGCGCCGGACAAGCGTCGACGTTTCAGGATGTTTGAAGCGGGGTTTAAACAGGGTTTCGCTGAGGTTAGCCTGTGACATTCGTGCAGCCTCCAAGGGTACTTACTGAGGCCTATTGTAACGTGTGTGCGGCTAAAAAAAACAACGCCCGGCATTGCCAGGCGTTGAAAATTTCAGTGATTAGCGACCAGAGATTGGCGGGACGAATACCACGCCCATATCCCACGGCTGCTCAATCCAGGTGTCCTGCGGGATATCAATCACATAATCATCCACCAGCGGGCGGCCAGCCGGTTTAGCGAAGATAGTGACGAAATGAGCTTTAGGGTACATTTCGCGGATAGCAACAGCAGTACCGCCGGTATCGACCAGATCGTCGATCACGATGAAACCTTCACCATCGCCTTCCGCACGTTTCAGCACTTTCAGTTCACGCTGGTTATCGTGGTCGTAGCTGGAGATGCAAACGGTATCGACATGGCGAATACCCAACTCACGCGCCAGCAATGCGCCCGGTACCAGACCACCACGGCTAACGGCAATAATGCCTTTCCATTGTTCAGAAGGCATCAGGCGGCTTGCCAGTTTGCGTGCGTGAATCTGCAACATGTCCCAGGTGACGACGTATTTTTCGCTCATGTGAAGTGTCCCAGCCTGTTTATCTACGGCTTAAAAATTGAGGGTGAACCAGGTTGCGCGAGATTATAGAGACCTGACGCGCTAAAAACCAGTGTTTCGCGGAATCCAGCCCTCTTTTTACGTGCTTTATACTACCCGAAGACCAGGAAAGTGGTATTCTCAATCGCATCTCGCAAGCCCGACTTGTGGTGACAATCAATCTGCTAACCCTGTGGCCTGCAAGAAAGTTTTGCAGGACATCGTCAAGGAGACTTATCGTGTCTGAACTGTCTCAATTATCTCCACAACCGCTGTGGGATATTTTTGCAAAAATCTGTTCTATTCCTCATCCGTCCTACCATGAAGAGCAGCTCGCTGAACACATTATGGGCTGGGCCAAAGAGAAAGGTTTCCACGCTGAGCGCGATCGGGTCGGTAATATCCTGATTCGTAAACCTGCCACCGCAGGAATGGAAAACCGCAAACCAGTGGTTTTGCAGGCGCACCTGGATATGGTTCCGCAGAAAAACAACGACACCGTACACGACTTCACCAAAGATCCGATCCAGCCTTATATTGACGGCGAGTGGGTAAAAGCCCGCGGCACCACGCTGGGCGCGGATAACGGCATTGGTATGGCTTCCGCGCTAGCCGTTCTGGCTGACGACAACGTCGCGCACGGCCCGCTGGAAGTGCTGCTGACCATGACGGAAGAAGCCGGTATGGACGGCGCATTCGGCCTTCAGTCTGGCTGGCTACAGGCCGATATTCTGATCAATACCGACTCCGAAGAAGAAGGTGAGATCTACATGGGCTGTGCAGGCGGTATCGATTTTACCTCTAACCTGCCGCTGTTCCGTGAAGCCATTCCGGCGGGCTTCCAGAGCTTTAAACTGACGCTGAAAGGCCTGAAAGGCGGCCACTCCGGCGGCGAAATCCACGTCGGTCTCGGCAATGCCAACAAGCTGCTGGTGCGCTTCCTGGCGGATCATGCTGAAGAACTGGGTCTGCGTCTGGTTGATTTCAACGGCGGTACGCTGCGTAACGCTATCCCGCGTGAAGCCTTCGCCACCGTTGCCGTAGCGGCAGATAACGTCGATGCGCTGAAAACGCAGGTGAACGCTTATCAGGAGATCCTGAAAAACGAGCTGGCAGAGAAAGAGAAGAATCTGGTGGTTCTGCTGGAAGCTGCCGCTAACGACAAAGCGGCGCTGACTGCTTCGTCCCGCGACGGCTTTATCCGTCTGCTGAACGCCACGCCAAACGGCGTGATTCGCAATTCCGACGTAGCGAAAGGCGTGGTTGAGACGTCCCTGAACGTGGGCGTTGTGACCATGACCGACAACAACGTGGAAATCCACTGCCTGATCCGCTCGCTGATCGACAGCGGTAAAGACTACGTGGTGAGCATGCTGGATTCGCTGGGTAAACTGGCTGGCGCGAAAACCGAAGCAAAAGGCGGCTATCCGGGCTGGCAGCCAGATGCGAACTCGCCGGTAATGCACCTGGTGCGTGAAACTTACCAGCGTCTGTTCAATAAGACGCCGAACATCCAGATTATTCACGCGGGTCTGGAATGCGGTCTGTTCAAAAAACCGTACCCGGATATGGACATGGTCTCTATCGGGCCAACCATTACCGGCCCGCACTCTCCAGATGAGCAGGTTCATATCGAAAGCGTCGGTCACTACTGGCGGCTTCTGACTGAACTGCTGAAGTCTATTCCGGCGAAGTAAGTCGCTACGAAACATTGCCGGATGGCGGCGTAAACGCCTTATCCGGCCTACACGCTGATTTGTAGGCCGGATAAGCGCAGCGCCATCCGGCAATACATCAAAGTCACAGCCCCAGCAGAAGCTGTCTTTCCAGTTGCGGGTCCAGTAGCGTAACGTGTAACCCTACCAGCCGCACGCCCCGCCCTCCCCGCCGCTCATTCCAGGTTTTACGCGCCGTCGTGATTAAATCGTCCTTGCTTAAACGCGGCCAGACGTGCTCCTGAGTGGTCAGTTGGAAATCGTTAAATTTTAATTTAACCCCCTGACGGGCGATGAGCAGGTCAGGCTTCACTTTTGCCAGCCGCCTTTCCAGCTCTGGATATAACCGCTCAATGATCGCCTCGCATTCCGCCCATTCGTGAATATCCTCCGCCAGCGTACGTTCAACGCCTATCGATTTACGCAGTCTTTCATTGTTCACATCCCGCTCATCAATCCCCTGGCTACGCTCCCATAACACGCGGCCAAACTTACCAAAGCGCTTGAGTAACATCGCCAGATCGTACTTTTGCACGTCTTCACAGGTACGCAGCCCCATCGTTTCCAGCCTGGCCGCAGACACTTTACCCACCCCCGGAATTTTCCCCAGCGGTAAGGTTTTGAGAAACTCAGGAACATCGGCGGGGGTAATCACATATTGCCCATTCGGTTTATTAAGATCAGAAGCAATTTTTGCCAGAAACTTAACCGGAGCAATACCTGCTGATGCGGTGAGCTGGAGTTCGTTAAAAATCGTCTGACGGATTTCCTGAGCGATAAGCGTGGCGGAGCCGTGGCAATAAGTGCTGTCGGTGACGTCCAGATAGGCTTCATCCAGCGAAAGCGGCTCTATACGCGAGGTATAACGAGAGAAGATTTCACGGATATGCTGCGACGCTTCTTTATACGCCTCAAACCGCCCCGGCAATAGCGTGAGGTGCGGGCAAAGCTTAAGCGCCATACCGGTCGGCATCGCGCTGCGCACGCCAAATTTGCGGGCGGGATAATTTGCCGTACTGATAACGCCCCTGCGCTCGCGGCTGCCGCCGATAGCAATGGGAATATCACGCAGGGCCGGGTTATCGCGCATTTCAACCGCCGCGTAAAAACAGTCCATATCAACATGTATGATTTTGCGCATGGCTCACCTCCGCAATACTGTTTAAGTATACAGTTCATTTTGTATTGTGAGAAGTGAGTGGAAATTAAGCCGCGGCAGAATGCGCCGGGTTCTGACTGCCTTGACGGCTAAATTTCAGTATAAAGAGAAACTAAATTGTAAACGCATCGCCTGGGGCTTGCGAAAAACTGCCGTGGTGATAATGTGAGCGCACCAAATACGGATTAGTCTGATTTGGGGACTCTGTTTGCCGTTCTGGCGTGTGTAACCGTTTTATCAAGGAATAAGCAGTATGCGTAAAATCGCATTTTTTCTTGCGATGCTTCTGATCCCGTGCGTCTCATTTGCCGGTTTGCTAAGCAGTAGCAGCCCAACCACGCCAGTCAGTAAAGAATATAAGCAGCAGTTGATGGGGTCGCCTGTCTATATTCAGATCTTTAAAGAAGAGCGTACGCTCGATCTGTACGTCAAGATGGGTGAGCAATATCAATTGCTCGACAGCTACAAAATTTGCAACTATTCCGGTGGCTTAGGCCCCAAACAGCGCCAGGGTGACTTTAAAAGCCCGGAAGGTTTTTACAGCGTCCAGCGTAATCAGCTCAAACCGGACAGCCGTTTCTATAAGGCCATTAATATCGGTTTTCCGAACGCCTATGACCGCGCACACGGTTATGAAGGTAAGTATCTGATGATCCACGGCGCCTGCGTCTCTGTCGGTTGCTATGCCATGACCGACAGCGGCATTGATGAGATTTTCCAGTTTGTAACCGGCGCCCTGGTATTCGGGCAATCCAGCGTACAGGTGAGCATCTATCCCTTCCGCATGACCGATGCAAATATGCAGCGCCATAAGTATTCGTATTACAAAGATTTCTGGACGCAGCTAAAACCGGGCTACGACTACTTTGAGCAAACCCGTAAGCCACCAACGGTTTCCGTTGTTGATGGCCGTTACGTGGTCAGCAAACCGTTGAGCCATGAAGTGGTTCAGCCACAGCTGGCGTCAAACTATACGCTCCCCGAGACAAAATAATCGCCATTCGCCTGGCATAATCTTTTGCCAGGTTTCATTTCCCGTCAGCGGCTGCGTTGCAATCACGGTAACCACATCATTCGGTGTGGTTTGTGAACTGAAGTCGATTTCCACATCCTGATCCAACAGCGTGGCGACGCCAAACGGCGCGCGGCGGGTGATCCAGAATAAATTGGTCGAGCAATAGGCCATGACATAGCGCCCGTCTGACAGCAGCATGTTGAAGACGCCTTTCTTACGGAGTTCTTCTGCCAGCGTCGCAATATATTTAAATACCGCCATCATATTGCCCGGCGTGCGCGGATAACGCTGCGTCAGCTTATGCAGCAGCCAGCAGAACGCTTTTTCGCTGTCCGTTTCACCAACCGGGCGAAAATTACCGGTTTCAAGCGATTTGTAGCCGTTGAGCTGCCCGTTATGCGCATACGTCCAGTTACGTCCCCAAAGCTCACGGGTAAACGGATGCGTATTTTCCAGCGCCACCTCCCCACGATTCGCCTGGCGAATATGGGCGACGACGGAACAGGATTTGATGGGATAGTCTTGCACCAGTCTGGCGATGGGCGAATTAAAACTGGGTTGCGGATCTTTAAACGTGCGACACCCTTTACCTTCATAAAACGTAATGCCCCAGCCGTCTTTGTGCGGCCCGGTTCCTCCACCACGCTGAACCAGCCCGGTGAAACTAAAGCAAATATCGGTTGGCACATTGGCGCTCATCCCGAGCAGTTCGCACATACATCACCTACCTTAAAACGCTGAACCGCCTGATGGCGCTGCGCTTATCAGGCCTGGACAAATCAAATGTAGGCCGGATAAGACGCTTTAACGTCATCATCCGGCAAAAACACAGTAAAGAATTATCCGCTTACTTAACCATCTCTTTTTCGATCAATTGGATCAGGATATGAATCACTTTGATATGGATTTCCTGAATACGATCAGCATAACCGAAATGCGGCACGCGAATTTCAATATCCGCCGTCCCTGCCATTTTACCGCCATCTTTCCCGGTCAGGGTGATGACTTTCATTCCCTTCTCACGTGCTGCGGCAATCGCTTTAATCACGTTACCAGAGTTGCCCGAAGTTGAGATCCCTAACAGCACATCCCCTTCACGGCCAACCGCTTCAACGTAGCGAGAGAAAACATAGTCGTAACCAAAATCATTACTGACACAGGAGATATGGCTGACGTCAGAAATAGCGATCGCCGGGTAGCCTGGACGGTTTTCGCGGTAGCGACCGGTCAGCTCTTCGGCAAAATGCATCGCGTCGCAATGAGAGCCGCCGTTACCGCAGGAAAGTACCTTGCCACCCGCTTTAAAACTGTCTGCCAGCAGGACCGCCGCGCGCTGAATAGCGTGAATATTGGCTTCATCTTTTAAAAAATTGGCCAGCGTTTCCGCCGCTTCGTTCAGTTCGTTACGAATAAGATCCTGGTACATGAGGATATCCTTCAGCATGAATGTAATTGACAGATGCAGTGTACCGGATAGCGCAGAAAGCGAGAAGCACAAGCCACAGGAATGCCGCTGGCTTTTGATTTTTTGTGCCGGTGAAAACGGCAACAATGTGAGCTTCGTTGTAATTATTTTGTAAACACATTGCTAAAAGAAATGACATCCACTACAACCATATCATCACAAGTGGTCAGACCTCCTACAAGCAAGGGAGCTTTTCGTTATGATGATTTTGAGTATTCTCGCAACGGTTGTTCTGCTCGGCGCGCTGTTTTATCACCGCGTGAGCTTATTCCTCAGCAGCCTGATTTTACTCGCATGGACAGCCGCGCTGGGCGTTGCTGGCCTGTGGTCTATCTGGGTGCTGGTTCCTCTGGCCATTATCCTCGTACCGTTTAACGTTACGCCAATGCGTAAGTCGATGATCTCTGCGCCAGCGTTTCGTAGCTTCCGTAAAGTGATGCCGCCGATGTCGCGCACGGAGAAAGAGGCCATTGATGCCGGTACAACATGGTGGGAAGGCGATCTCTTCCAGGGCAAACCTGACTGGAAAAAATTGCACAACTATCCACAACCGCATCTGACCGCTGAAGAACAGGCGTTCCTGGATGGCCCGGTAGAAGAAGCCTGCCGTATGGCGAATGATTTCCAGATCACGCACGAATTAGCCGATCTGCCGCCGGAGCTGTGGGACTACCTGAAAGAGCATCGCTTCTTCGCGATGATCATCAAGAAAGAGTATGGCGGCCTGGAGTTCTCGGCGTATGCGCAGTCTCGCGTGCTGCAAAAACTCTCCGGCGTTTCCGGGATTCTGGCGATTACCGTGGGCGTGCCTAACTCATTAGGCCCAGGCGAACTGCTGCAACACTACGGTACTGAAGAGCAGAAAAACCATTACCTGCCGCGTCTGGCGCGTGGTCAGGAGATCCCTTGCTTCGCGCTGACCAGCCCGGAAGCGGGCTCCGATGCGGGCGCAATTCCTGATACCGGCGTCGTCTGCATGGGCGAATGGCAAGGCCAGCAGGTGCTGGGTATGCGCCTGACCTGGAACAAACGTTACATTACGCTGGCCCCTATCGCGACCGTGCTGGGCCTGGCCTTTAAACTCTCTGACCCGGAAAAACTGCTGGGTGGCGAAGAAGAATTGGGTATCACCTGTGCGCTGATCCCGACCTCAACGCCTGGCGTCGAAATTGGTCGCCGTCACTTCCCACTGAACGTACCGTTCCAGAACGGGCCTACGCACGGCAAAGATATCTTTGTGCCGATCGACTACATCATTGGCGGGCCGAAGATGGCAGGCCAGGGCTGGCGTATGCTGGTGGAATGCCTGTCGGTAGGCCGTGGTATCACGCTGCCGTCCAACTCGACCGGCGGGGTTAAATCCGTCGCGCTGGCAACCGGGGCATATGCCCATATTCGTCGCCAGTTCAAAATCTCTATCGGCAAGATGGAAGGTATTGAAGAGGCGCTGGCGCGCATTGCCGGTAACGCCTACGTAATGGACGCCGCAGCGTCGCTGATTACCTACGGCATTATGCTGGGTGAAAAACCGGCGGTGCTGTCAGCTATCGTCAAGTACCACTGTACCCATCGCGGCCAGCAGTCCATCATCGACGCAATGGACATTACCGGTGGTAAAGGCATTATGCTCGGCGAAAGCAACTTCCTGGCGCGTTCTTACCAGGGGGCGCCTATCGCCATCACCGTTGAAGGTGCGAATATCCTGACCCGCAGCATGATGATCTTCGGTCAGGGGGCGATTCGCTGCCATCCGTATGTTCTGGAAGAGATGGCCGCCGCGCAAAGCAACGATGTGAATGCGTTCGACAATCTGCTGTTTAAACATATCGGCCATGTCGGTAGCAACAAAGTACGCAGCTTCTGGCTCGGTCTGACCCGCGGCCTGACCAGCTACACTCCGACCAGCGACGCAACGAAACGTTATTACCAGCACCTTAACCGACTGAGCGCCAACCTGGCCCTGCTGTCTGATGTCTCAATGGCGGTGTTGGGCGGTAGCCTGAAACGTCGTGAACGTATCTCCGCACGCCTGGGCGATATTTTAAGCCAGCTGTATCTGGCCTCCGCCGTGCTGAAACGCTATGACGATGAAGGCCGTAACGAAGCCGATCTGCCGCTGGTGCACTGGGGCGTACAGGATGCGTTGTATCAGGCGGAGCAAGCGATGGATGAACTGCTGCAAAACTTCCCGAACCGTTTTGTTGCGGGTCTGCTGAACGTGGTGATCTTCCCAACCGGTCGTCACTACCTTGCCCCTTCCGACAAGCTGGATCATAAGGTCGCGCAGATTCTACAAGTACCGAGCGCAACCCGTTCACGTATCGGTCGCGGTCAATACCTGACGCCGAGCGAGCATAACCCGGTCGGCTTGCTGGAAGAAGCGCTGCTGGACGTGATAGCAGCAGATCCTATCCACCAGCGTATCTGCAAAGAGCTGGGTAAAAATCTGCCGTTTATCCGTCTGGATGAACTGGCGCATAACGCGCTGGCAAAAGGGCTGATTGATAACGATGAAGCCGCCATTCTGGTGAAAGCGGAAGAAAGCCGTCTGCGCAGCATTAACGTTGATGATTTTGATGCCGACGCGCTGGCGACTCAGCTGGTAAAGTTGCCAGAGAAGCAAGTGCGTAAAGTCGAAGCCGCTTAATCCTCACCTCCCCTGAAAGCCCCGCTTCTGCGGGGCTTTTTATTGCCACATTTTCGTTGATGCTCATGCTACAGTGTAAAAATGCTGTTCAACGAGGAGCCCCGATCGTGCCTGGTTTGAAAATTACCCTGTTGCAACAACCGCTGGTCTGGATGGACGGTCCGGCCAATTTACGTCATTTTGACAGACTGCTGGAAACCATCACCGGACGTGACGTCATTGTTTTACCTGAAATGTTTACCACCGGTTTTGCAATGGAAGCCGCACTTCAGTCACTCCCGCAAGAAGATGCGATCGACTGGATGCTGGCCAAAGCACAACAGACTGATGCCCTGATTGCGGGCAGCGCTGCGTTGCAAACCGAACGTGGCCCGGTAAACCGTTTTTTACTGGTTGAACCTGACGGCAACGTTCATTGCTATGATAAACGCCATCTGTTCCGCATGGCGGATGAACATCATCATTACCAGGCGGGCGATAAACGTGTTGTCGTTGAATGGCGCGGCTGGCGTATTCTGCCGTTAGTGTGTTATGACCTGCGTTTTCCGGTATGGTCCCGCAATCTTAATGATTATGACCTGGCGCTGTATGTAGCAAACTGGCCTGCTCCGCGTTCGCTACACTGGCAGGCGCTGCTCACCGCACGCGCGATTGAAAACCAGGCCTATGTAGCAGGCTGCAACCGTGTTGGCACTGATGGCAACGGGCACCATTACCGTGGGGACAGCCGGGTGATTAACCCGCAAGGAGAGATTATCGCCACCGCCGAACCACATCAGGCGACACGTATTGATGCAGACCTGTCGCTCACGGCGTTACGGGAATACCGCGAGAAATTTCCGGCATGGCAGGACGCCGACCCGTTCACATTACGCTGATGATTGTTCATCCTTCTTTGCAACGATTCAGGCATTTCTACAGAGAAGGATAATTTTTGTTGAAGGCTAAAAACGACGAAAGCCTGAATCATTTCTGATTCAGGCTTTCTGAATAGTGGCGGAACGGACGGGACTCGAACCCGCGACCCCCTGCGTGACAGGCAGGTATTCTAACCAACTGAACTACCGCTCCGCGTTGTGTTCCTCTTGGGAACGAAGCGCATATTACGGATTGCCTCGCACCTCGTCAACGGTTTTTCTCACGTTTTGAATCGTTTGCTGTAAAAATCACCCGGACGGCTATTTTTACGTCGTAAAACCCCGAATCACGCCCGCCAGAGGCAACTTCCGCCTTTCTTCTGCACCAGGTCGAGACGCGACTCATGCGCCATCAGCTCTTCATCAGTCGCTAAAACAACGCGTAACTTGCTGGCCTGGCGGACAATACGCTGGATTGTCGCTTCACCCTGCTGCTGCTGTGTTTCCCCTTCCATTGAGAAGGCCATCGACGTTTGCCCGCCGGTCATCGCCAGATAGACATCGGCCAGAATCTGGGCATCGAGCAATGCGCCGTGCAGCGTACGTTTGCTGTTATCTATCTCATAGCGTGAACAAAGCGCATCAAGGCTGTTACGCTTGCCGGGGAACATCCTCCTCGCCAGCGCCAGGCTATCGGTGATTTTGCAGAACTCGCTTGTTTTCGGAATACCACGACTGAGTTTAGCGAACTCATAATCCATAAAGCCGATATCAAACGATGCGTTATGGATCACCAGTTCCGCGCCACGGATATACTCCAGGAAGTCGTCAACCACATCGGCAAAAACGGGTTTATCAAGCAGAAATTCATCCGCAATACCGTGTACGCCGAACGCTTCCGGGTCCACCAGTCGGTCCGGTTTTAGATAGACGTGGAAGTTATTTCCGGTAAGACGGCGGTTCACGACCTCGACTGCACCGATCTCAATGATCTTATGGCCTTCGTAGTGGGCGCCGATCTGGTTCATACCGGTGGTTTCGGTATCGAGGACGATCTGTCGTGTAATTGCAGTGCTCATAGCGGTCATTTATGTCAGACTTGTCGTTTTACGATCGATTTCAATTACAGGAAGTCTACCAGAGATGCTTAAACAGGTAGAAATTTTCACCGATGGTTCTTGCCTGGGAAATCCAGGTCCAGGTGGTTATGGCGCTATTTTACGCTATCGCGGCCATGAAAAAACCTTTAGCGAAGGATATAGCCTCACAACTAACAATCGCATGGAGCTTATGGCGGCCATCATCGCGCTGGAAGCGTTAAAAGAACATTGTGAAGTCACATTAAGCACGGACAGCCAGTATGTCCGTCAGGGAATTACGCAATGGATCCACAACTGGAAAAAGCGCGGCTGGAAAACAGCAGAGAAAAAGCCGGTAAAGAATGTCGATCTCTGGAAGCGCCTTGATGCCGCGCTGGGCCAACATCAGATCAAATGGGAATGGGTAAAAGGCCATGCCGGCCATCCTGAAAACGAACGTTGCGATGAGCTGGCGCGTGCGGCAGCGATGAATCCTACGCAGGAAGACGTTGGCTATCAGGCAGAGGCTTAAGCGTCTGGCTTACGGTATTGCCGGGTCGCGCCCACGGCCTGGCGAATCCGCGCTTTGCTTTTATTTTGTTTCATCGGGTTAAGCGTAAGCGGGATGGTTCGCTTACGCGCCACAATCAGTTGCAGGCAGCCCAGCGCCGGAATATGCGTGCTCAGCAGCTTTCCCCCTTGCTTTGACCAGGGTAAAACATGAAAACGGCTGTAGTGCAGCACTTCAAAATTCAATAACGAGAGCCAGTCCAGTTGGCGCATCAGCGTAAACATCCGGCTGTTATAAGGTGAAGATTTACGCAAGACGGGCACCAGCTTACGCAGGCCCATCAGACTAATCGGGTTAAAACCACTCAAAACCAGCCAGCCATCATCAATTAACACCCGGTCGGCTTCACGCAGTAACCGATGTGGGTCGACGCACCACGGTAGCGTATGCGCCAACAGACAAACATCAACAGACTTATCGGCAAAGGGAAGATGTAAGGGATCGGCCTGAACCTGGACGGGCGCGCCTTGCAGGGAAATATTGACTTGATGAGAAACGGCGCACGCTTCAGAGTTGATTTCTGCGCTTAAATTACCAATTTTAAGCAAATGAAAACCATACATTTTGGCGAACCACGGGTTAAGCTGATGCTCCAGCGCCTCACGATAGTATTCACCCCAGGGCAAATCGCCCCAGCGATGGGGAGCTATGACTGTTTGAGGGATCCTTGCCGGTTTCATCACAACCTTCCGCTACGCACTAAGAGGTAATTTATGAATCTTAACAGTATTCCCGCATTTCAGGACAATTACATCTGGGTTCTGAGTAATAATGAAGGACGTTGTCTGATCGTTGATCCTGGCGAAGCGGCTCCCGTGCTAAACGCCATCAAAGAGAAGAACTGGCAGCCGGAAGCGATTTTCCTCACTCACCATCACCACGACCATGTTGGCGGCGTGAAAGAACTTCTTCAACATTTTCCGCACGTAGTGGTTTACGGACCGGCAGAAACACAAGATAAGGGAACCACGCGCGTAGTCAAAGATGGCGATAGCGCCCTCGTTTTAGGGCATGAATTTAGTATATTTGCCACACCGGGTCACACTTTAGGACATATCTGTTACTTTAGCCACCCTTACCTTTTCTGCGGCGACACCCTTTTCTCTGGAGGTTGTGGACGCCTGTTTGAAGGTACAGCCTCACAGATGTATCAATCACTTAAAAAAATCAGCGCCCTTCCTGACGATACGCTGATTTGTTGCGCACATGAGTATACTTTAGCAAACATGAAGTTTGCATTGAGCATCCTACCGCACGATTCGTTCATAAATGAATATTATCGTAAAGTTAATGAGTTACGCGCAAAAAACCAAATTACACTCCCCGTAATTCTGAAAAATGAGCGGAAAAATAATATTTTTTTGAGAACGGAATATCCTGATTTAATTAATGAAATAAACAAAGAAACAAAGTTGCAACAACCTGAAGAGCGTTTTGCCTGGTTAAGGTCAAAGAAAGACAGCTTCTGACAATTCCTACTTGTCATTGGCGAACTTCGCCGTTATGATCGGTCGTCTTTTAAGCAACTATTGACACACACATGAAGGCAAAAGCGATATTACTCGCCTCTGTCCTGCTTGTGGGGTGCCAGTCGTCTCAGAACACTGGCAACGTCCAACAGCACGCACAGAGCCTTTCTGCAGCTGGTCAAGGGGAAGCAGGAAAGTTTACGAGTCAGGCACGATGGATGGACGATGGGACGTCTCTCGCGCCGGATCAAGACTTGTGGGCTTTCATTGGCGACGAGCTAAAGATGGGAATTCCGGAGAACAACCGGATACGCGAACAGAAACAGAAGTATTTACGCAATAAGAGCTATCTCCACGATGTAACTTTACGGGCAGAGCCGTATATGTACTGGATAGCCGGGCAGGTTAAGAAACGTAACATGCCGATGGAACTGGTACTACTACCCATAGTGGAGAGCGCTTTTGACCCTCACGCAACGTCTGGCGCCAATGCCGCAGGCATCTGGCAGATCATTCCGAGCACAGGGCGCAATTATGGTTTGAAACAGACCCGCAATTATGATGCGCGTCGTGACGTTGTGGCTTCCACAACGGCCGCGTTAGACATGATGCAGCGTCTGAATAAGATGTTTGATGGCGACTGGCTGTTGACCGTTGCAGCTTATAATAGCGGCGAAGGTCGCGTGATGAAGGCAATCAAAGCGAATAAGGCGCGTGGCAAAGCCACCGACTTCTGGTCGCTTTCGTTACCTCAGGAAACGAAGCTGTACGTGCCAAAAATGCTGGCATTGAGCGATATTCTCAAAAACAGCAAACGCTATGGCGTGCGTCTGCCAACCACAGACGAAAGCCGTGCGCTGGCGCGCGTTCGTTTGAGCAGCCCGGTTGAGATGGCACAAGTTGCAGATATGGCGGGCATGTCCGTCACCAAGCTGAAGGCGTTTAATGCTGGCGTGAAAGGCTCTACGCTAGGCGTTAGCGGCCCACAGTACGTGATGGTGCCAAAGAAGCATGCAGAACAACTGCGTGAGTCTCTGGCTTCAGGCGAAATTGCTGCCGTACAGTCTACGCTGGTCGCAGACAATACGCCGCTGAACAGCCGTAGCTACAAAGTTCGCTCTGGCGATACGCTTTCCGGCATCGCGGCACGCCTTGGCGTGAGCACGAAAGATTTGCAGCAGTGGAATAGTCTGCGCGGATCTAACCTGAAAGTGGGCCAAAGTCTGACGATTGGCGCAGGCAGTAGCGCACAGCGTCTGGCCAACAACAGCGATAGCATTACCTATCGTGTGCGGAAAGGTGATTCGCTTTCGAGTATCGCCAAACGTCACGGGGTGAACATCAAAGATGTGATGCGCTGGAACAGCGATACAGCAAATCTGCAACCAGGCGATCAGCTAACGTTGTTTGTGAAGAACAGCAGCACACCTGACTCCTGATAGCATGACTCAGAAAAGGCACTGGTTTCCCCCCAGTGCCTTTTTTATTTATGCCGCTTTATGCGCCTCAACCATAATCGTATCGCTGGTAAACGAACCGTCCTCCTGCAAAGCGAAATACGCTTTTACCTCCGCGGATGCGCTCTTCTGATACAAACGAATAGCCTCAACCAGCGCCGCAGGCGTACGCATTCTCGCTACCCATGAACTGAACTCCAGCGATAAGCGGTCCGTTAACAACGTATCGACAATCATATTCGCATCATTAACCAGAGACAGCCACTCACCGCTGGAGTAGTTACGTACATGAGAAGTGTCGCGTAACGCTTCTACAGTCTGTAACCAGATATCGCGCACCGGATGCCCAGGCGACATCACATCCATCATAATCAACACGCCACCCGCTTTCAGAACCCGGTTGACTTCACGCAGTGCCAGCCCAACATCATGCCAGTGATGTGCAGAATAGCGGCTAATCACAACATCAAAGGCGTGATCCTCAAACGGCAGATTTTCAGCATACCCCTGTCGGGTCGCGATATTTTCTAAACCTTTCTCTTTCGCCGCCTGTACGACGACCTCAAGCATCTGCGAAGACAAATCGTAAGCCACCACCTGCTTTACGTTCTGCGCAGCAATAAAACTGGCGTGCCCGGCGCCACATCCCATATCCAGTACGCTGGCATGCGGAAAAGAGGACAGCCGTTCCGCCAGTCGCTGTAAGTCACGACCAGAAGCATGAACGGTACTGGTTAAATAGGCATTTGCCTGAGAGCCAAACTGCTTTTCGACGTTGTCATGGTGGGAGTGTGTTGTCATCGTGTTGTCCTTTGGTTGTTTGCAAAATAAAGGGCAGCACCACTTCAGGCCTGCCCCACGGCAGACCTGACACACCTTATTGCTCAGGTTTGCCGGGACTGAATTCAACGAGTAGCGGGTTATGATCGGACGCGCGCGTGACCAGTACGGAAGCCTCGCTAACGTTCAAACCTCGATAAAACACAAAATCAAGAGGACGGCCAAACGCCCGTCGGCGCTGATCGTCAGTAAAACGCACCTGGCGCAGGGACATCTCGCGCGCAAAGCGATACAGTGCGTTCATTCGTGGTCGGCTCCAGGCATTAAAATCACCGGCCATAATCACCGGGCCGCTGTGATGCGCAATTTGATCGCCAATAGGAAGTAACTGCTTACTATACACATCCACCCCAAGACTGAAGTTAACGGCGTGAATGTTTACCACCATCAACAATCGCGTATCAGGCAAAGGATAAACGGTCACCAGCGCTGACTTCGCCAGACGTAAGATGGGCTCACGTTCGCGCAGCGGGCAGCAGTAGACGGGATGAGCAGCAGAAAGCGTCATAACACCCGAAGGATGCTGAGGTAACACAAAAGCGGGAACCTGATCGGCTGCAAGATAGTTAGCGGTCGCAAACTGCACCAGTTCGGGCGTGGTTTGCGCTTCCTGTAATAAAACCAGGTGCGCATCTTTGCCAAAGTTTTTCAGCACCGATAACCATTCGGCCCGCTGCTGTTTAAAGATATTCCACACCAGAATCCGAATGCGGTCTTCACTGCTTAACGGCACTCCGGCGGGTAATGCCTGGCCAATACTCGCAAACGACCCAGGCGGTAAAATCCGCTCGGCGGGTTGTCCGGCAATATAGCGCATGGCATAAGTATTTTTTCGCACGTTTGACTTTAAAACCTCTGTAACGTCAACCAGCCCGGGCACGGACTGGTTATTCTGTTATAGGGATTTTAGCTCACACTTTCAACGAGCAGTTACATATTGTTTTGTAAGCAAGCGCTTACCTCCGTAAATTTAACCAGGAACAACGCGAACTGGCCTATCCAACCGATCACGGGTTAACGCCGTCAGAACAGGCGCTCCGGCCACCACACCTCACGCGCAGATTGAAACCAACAGCCCAGGATGTTTTAATGAAAAAATAGCCAAAATATCAATGTAATTTTGCTTCAGGTGCAAAAATGAAAGCTACATCAGAAGAACTCGTGATATTTGTTGCCGTAGTCGAAAGCGGTAGCTTTAGCCGCGCTGCGGAGCAACTTGGACAGGCGAATTCTGCGGTCAGCCGGGCAGTCAAAAAGCTGGAAATGAAACTGGGCGTGAGTCTGCTTAATCGCACAACACGCCAGTTGAGTCTGACGGAAGAAGGCGAACGTTATTTTCGTCGCGTGCAGTCAATACTACAAGACATGGCCGCCGCTGAAACGGAGGTGATGGAAACGCGAAGCACTCCACGCGGTCTGTTGCGTATCGACGCCGCCACGCCGGTGATACTGCACTTTCTGATGCCGCTGGTTAAGCCTTTTCGCGAGCGTTATCCAGAAATGACGCTATCACTGGTTTCCTCAGAAACATTCATCAATCTGATTGAACGAAAGGTCGATGTCGCCATACGTGCCGGGACACTGACCGATTCAAGCCTGCGCGCCCGCCCGCTCTTTACCAGTTATCGAAAGATTATCGCGTCGCCGGATTATATTGCCCGCTTTGGCAAACCCGAAACCATTGAAGAGCTAAAACAGCATCTATGTCTCGGATTCACTGAACCGGCTTCGCTCAATACATGGCCTGTAGCATGCAGCGACGGACAACTCCATGAAATCAGCAGCGGTCTGTCGTCAAATAGCGGTGAGACGCTCAAGCAGCTTTGTCTGAGTGGTAACGGGATCGCCTGCCTGTCTGACTATATGATTGATAAAGAAATCGCGCGGGGAGAGCTTGTGGAGCTGATGGCCGATAAGCGCCTACCGGTAGAGATGCCTTTCAGTGCCGTTTATTACAGCGATCGTGCGGTCAGTACCCGCATTCGGGCGTTTATCGATTTTCTCAGCGATCATATAAAAACAGCCCCCGAAGGAGCTGTAAAAGAGGGTTAAGGATACAGAGAGAGGATTAGTCGATCAGTCCCACTCTGGCGCCAGACCTTCCGGGCTGACAAGGCGATCGTTGCAGTCCAGTGCGGCAATCGCCTTTTTATCTTCGGCATCCAGATGCAGATCGAGCACCAGCAGGTTGCTTGCCAGATTTTCACGTCTAGTAGAAGAAGGAATTACGGAGTAGCCTTCTCCCATTGCCCATGCAAGGATCACCTGCGCCGAAGTCGCATTGTGCTTAGCGGCAATACGGGCAATCACTTCATCTTTCAGTGCCTTACCATAAGCCAGCGTCATGTAAGAGGTGATGTGAATTCCATGCTGTTTTGCCCAATCCACGACCTTGCGGTTTTGCAGATACGGAGACAGTTCAATCTGGTTAGTCGCAATGTTTTCTGCGCCGACAGCGGCAATGGCTTTTTCCATCAACGGGATAGTAAAGTTAGAAATACCGATTTCGCGCGTCAGTCCCTGCTCTTTTGCTTCCAGCAGCGCCTGCATGAACTCTTCGACAGATACCGCATCGTTTGGTGACGGCCAGTGGATCAATGCCAGATCCACATAATCAGTGCGCAGTTTTTCCAGACTTTCTTTCAGACTCAGGATCAGCTTCTCTTT
The DNA here is from genome assembly GCF_030333655.1 of Citrobacter sp. CK180. Classification (NCBI taxonomy): domain Bacteria; kingdom Pseudomonadati; phylum Pseudomonadota; class Gammaproteobacteria; order Enterobacterales; family Enterobacteriaceae; genus Citrobacter; species Citrobacter sp. CK180. The sequence continues at coordinate 26,214 of NZ_JAOWFM010000039.1, forward strand.
GCTGAGATTTTCAGTCCAGATCTTGGTGGTGATGTACAGCTCGCCGCGCGGGATGCCACTTTCGGCAATCGCCTGACCAACAGCCGCTTCATTATCATAGATTTGTGCAGTATCAATTGCACGATAGCCCAGTTCCAGCGCTGTTTTGACCGATGCGATAACAACATCGTCTTTCAGGCGAAAAGTACCTAAACCAAATGCAGGGATTGTCATTGAATTCCTCATTAATTGTTGTGTCGTTAACTGAGGAGGATTATCGCGGTTGTTTTTATGCGGAAAAAGATCGTAGAACGCAGAGGATTTTTGCGAAATAAGCAATAATGGAACAGCAGGCAAGAAAAAAGCCCTGAGCGTTAGCTCAGGGCTTTTAATAAGTGGCGGAACGGACGGGACTCGAACCCGCGACCCCCTGCGTGACAGGCAGGTATTCTAACCAACTGAACTACCGCTCCACCGAATTTTTCTACATCCACTGATTTCACATCAGCTTACTGCTTAATTTGATGCCTGGCAGTTCCCTACTCTCGCATGGGGAGACCCCACACTACCATCGGCGCTACGGCGTTTCACTTCTGAGTTCGGCATGGGGTCAGGTGGGACCACCGCGCTACGGCCGCCAGGCAAATTCTGTTCGTCTAATGCCTGTCGCATTAAACACTAATCTGTATCAGGCTGAAAATCGTCTCTCAGTCCGCCAAAACA
>NZ_JAOWFM010000040.1:0-124485 GCF_030333655.1 Citrobacter sp. CK180
ACTCTTCAATTTAAGTTTGATGCTCGTGAATTAAACTTCGTAATGAATTACGTGTTCACTCAGAGACTTGGTATTCATTTATTGTCCGAAGACATTAAGAATCCATGTCACTTTGAGTGCCCACACAGATTGTCTGATAAATTGTTAAAGAGCAGTTGCAACGCGGCTTTCAGCTCACCGTTGCGAGGTGACGTATAATACGTTTTCCTCATTCAGAGTCAAGTGCTTATTTTCACTTTTCTCTGCCGGCGTTCATCGCTGAACCCCGCTGACCCGGCGGCCTGTGTGCCGTTGTTCCGTGTCAGTGGAGGCGCATTATAGGGAGTTATTCCGGCCTGACAAGGGGAAATTTAAAATTATTTTCCGACTGCTTTCTTTTTAAGCAAAACCACCTCAAACCGCCAGTTTTTCGAGCGTTTCGAAACCGTAACGCTGTAAAACGGGTATTAATTGCTCGGTCTCTGGCGTCATTGCCATGCAGAAAGCAATATTAGCCTCCGCTGATTTGGCATCCGGCGCTTCATGCTCTAACAACCAGGCTGTGCGACGCGCAATCGCCGCCCCGGAATCCACCAGCCTTGTCCCTTCAGGAAGGACCTGCAACAGTTCTTCCTGTAATAGAGGGAAATGGGTACATCCCAGAACAACCGTGTCGGGCGGTTCCGGCATCCGCAGCCAGGGTCTCAGGATACGGCGTAGTTCTTCCAGCGATACGGGTTCACCGTGCAGTTTGGCTTCCGCCAGCTCCACCAGTTCTGCCGATCCCAACATCGCTATCTGACATTCATTCGCAAATCGCGCTATCAACTCATGGGTATAAGGGCGTTTTACCGTGCCACGCGTTGCCAGCAACCCGACGATGCCGTTGGCGGTCAGCCTCGCTGCGGGTTTAATCGCAGGTACGACGCCCACAACCGGGAACGCGAATTTTTCACGCAATGCAGGAAGAGAAACCGTGCTGGCCGTATTACAGGCGATTACCGCAAGTGAGAGAGGATAACGCTGCTGCACTGCGGTAACGATCTCGACGACGCGCTCGACAATAAACGCTTCGCTCTTTTCCCCGTAAGGAAACGCGACGTTATCGAAAGCATATATATAGTGGAGATTCGGCAGGAGATGCCGAATCTCATCGTAGACCGACAACCCACCGACGCCGGAATCAAACACCAGCACGGTGGGACGTGGATCAGAAGGTGTAGCTGCCAGACAAGTAGTACTCTCGTCCTGCAGTTTGGTAGCCATAAGCTGTCTCGTAATCTTTATCGAACAGGTTGGCGATTTTACCACGAACTGTCAGGCGATCGGTGATCGGATACGATGCAGAAACATCAACAGTGCTATAGCTCGGCAAGATTTGCTGGGTGTTATTGTACTGGGAGGTGTTGTTATCGTAGCGCTTGCCGTAATACTGCCACGATACATCCATATCGACGTTAAACATCGTCCAGTCCAGTTGATACTTCGCCTGGCGCTTCGAGCGTCGGGCTAACACTTCACCGTTGTCGTCATTACGCGGATCGACATATTGCAACGTAACACGATGGCTAAAGATGCCGGTATCAAAGCTGCCCGTCCATTCCACGCCTTTAATGGTTGCCGCATCAATATTGTCATACTCACCCTGGTAGGTGTTTGGATCAAAGTAGTAAGTGATCAGGTTAGTAATCTTGTAATGGTAGGCAGACAGGCGCCAGTCCAGCGGACCAGTGAGCCCTTCCAGCCCGGCCTCCCACTGTTTAGACTCTTCCGGTTTCAGGTTAGGATTCGCGTTGATGCCAAAACGGGTAGAACCAAACTGCTGCCCCAGAGATGGAGACAGGAACCCGGTACCATAGCCGATAGTTACTCGATAGTTGTCGATAAACTCCCATCCAGCCGTCGTCTGCCAGGTGCCATGCCAGCCAAACTGTTTATCATGATCTTCACGCCCTGAAGCCTCCAGCGTTACATCGCCGAATTGTTGCTGACCGGTCAGGTATAAACCGGTGTTATCGCGTTTATATGTGTCCGACATCACGGTATCGGATGAGGTCAAACGCTGCTGCTGCCAGTCTACGCCCGCGCTAACGGAACCGTGCCCCACGATAAGGTTATTACCCCATTGCAGGTTACGCTGGGTCATGCGATCGAGCGTCGTACCGTCATGATAGCGACCATAAATACTGCTGTAGTTATAGTCCTTCACCTTCTGGTAGCTGGCGAGAAGTTGTGAAGAGTAAATCCCGGAGTTGAATTTCAGACCTGCGTCCCAGCTCTGATTGTAGAGTTGCGATTCATCAGCACTGTAGGCCGGAATAGACGGCGGGCTTCCCAGATCGTAATCAGAGTTGTTGGTATAACTGTGACCACGGAAAAAACCATCGAAATTATCATTAAATTTATGTTCGAGGCTGCCCCAGAATGCCTTGCTGCGAAAACCATCGCGGTCGCGATCGTGATCCCAGGTTGAGCCGGGCTGTACGTTAAAGCCTTTATTGCCCTCATAAGAACCCGCTACCGTGGCGACAGTGTCGCCAAAGCGATGGCGCAACGTACCGTCATATTGCTGATAACCTTTTGAACCAACACCCGCAGTAATTTTTGACTGTTCTTGATCGGAGTGCGTAATAACGTTAATGACCCCACCCATTGCGCCGGAACCATAAATCGCGGAACGTGGTCCACGAATGTATTCCACGCGTTGCACCAGCGATATTGGAATCTGATTCAGATCGGGGTTATTCGTAATGCCAGGGCGGGTCATGGGAACACCATCGACCAGAACCAATACCTGTTTGGCTTCCGTACCACGAATAAACAAAGAAGAAGACTGCCCCATGCCGCCGTTTTGATTGATATCAACGCCCGGCAGGCGGCGCATCACATCATTCAAATTCTTCGCTTGCCAGCGGTCGATATCCTCACGCGTCACAACATCAGCAGGCGCCAGTACGGTATTAACAGGTTGTTGAAAACGATTTGCGGTGACGATCAGGGTGTCTGGGTTAGTATCCTGCGCCCAGCCAGAAAATGCCGTGACGGAGAGCGCCGTCAGCAGCGAAGATTTTTTAATCATTGTAAAGCATCCACAATATAAGAAGGATGCCGCAGGCTTCATCGATAGTACGCGATGATGAACACCAGATGCGACGTTAGCCGGCAGGTCTTCGGGCTTGGAAGGTTATCCTCAGGATACAAGAGATGATGACTTCCCGCCGGGTGGCAGTGTCTGCTTATGCTCTCATCTCACCTTTCCTTACCGCTGCGCGTCAGCTCCAGATTCGCACTGGATTCCCTATTAACTCACAGGACCGGCTCACGGATGCTACATTCTGTAACAATCTACGTCCAGACCGCATATCACAATATCGGAAATCATCAATGACTGGACATCTGATGAGCAATCCCTACAATCCCCGCGTACTTTTATTTTTCAGGATGCATCATGACCCCCGAACACCTTCCGACAGAACAGTATGACGCGCAGCTAGCCGAAAAAGTGGTGCGCTTGCAGAGTATGATGGCGCCGTTTTCTGACCTGGTCCCGGAAGTGTTTCGCTCGCCAGTCAGCCATTATCGGATGCGCGCCGAATTTCGCCTGTGGCATGACGGCGACGACCTGTATCACATCATTTTTGATCAGCAGACGAAAAGCCGTATCCGCGTCGACAGCTTCCCGGCGGCCAGCGAGCTGATTAACCAGCTGATGACGGCGATGATTGAAGGCGTGCGCCATAATCGCGTCCTGCGCCATAAGCTGTTCCAGATTGATTACCTCACCACGATGAGCAATCAGGCGGTGGTTTCGCTGCTGTACCATAAAAAGCTGGATGATGAGTGGCGCCAGGAAGCGGAAACGCTGCGGGATGCGCTGCGAGCGCAAAACCTGAATGTGCATCTGATTGGCCGGGCGACCAAAACCAAAATCGAGCTGGATCAGGATTACATTGACGAACGTCTGCCCGTGGCGGGAAAAGAGATGATCTACCGTCAGGTAGAGAACAGCTTCACGCAGCCCAATGCCGCAATGAATATTCAGATGCTGGAGTGGGCGCTGGATGCAACCAAAGCGTCGAAAGGCGACCTGCTTGAACTGTACTGCGGCAACGGCAACTTCTCATTGGCTCTGGCGCGTAACTTCGACCGGGTGCTGGCAACGGAAATCGCCAAACCGTCAGTCGCCGCAGCGCAGTACAACATTGCCGCTAACCATATTGATAACGTGCAGATTATCCGTATGGCCGCCGAAGAGTTTACGCAGGCGATGAACGGAGTACGCGAGTTTAACCGTTTGCAGGGCATCGACCTGAAGAGCTATCAGTGTGAAACGATTTTTGTCGATCCGCCGCGTAGCGGGCTGGACAGTGAAACCGAGAAAATGGTGCAGGCATATCCGCGTATTTTGTACATCTCCTGCAACCCGGAGACGCTGTGTAAGAACCTGGAAACATTAAGCCAGACGCACAATGTGTCACGTCTGGCTCTGTTCGATCAGTTCCCGTATACGCACCATATGGAATGCGGCGTGTTACTCACTGCCAGGTAAAACGTAGGCCGGATAAAGTGGTTACGCCGCCATCCGGCGATATGCCCGGTGGCGCTGCGCTTGCCGGGCCTACAAATCATCGTAGGCAGGATAAGGCGTTTACGCCGCCATCCGGCGATATGCCCGGTGGCGCTGCGCTTACCGGGCCTACAAATCATCGTAGGCCGGATAAGGCGTTTACGCCGCCATCCGGCATTATTCCGCGACTTCCTGCTTGCGGTTACGCATCTTAAAGCCAATCCAGAACACAAGAATCACCGACAGCACCGCCGGGAAGAAGTTAGAACCGATATCCGGGTATTCCGCACGTACCACGGTGCTGTACAACAACACGCCGAGGATAAAACAGGCGGCAGCCAGCCCCGGCAAGCCGACAGGCATAGTGCGGTTTTGATAACGTTGATGCAGGCAATAAACCGCCAGCACCAGCGCGATAATCGGGAATACAGAAAACGGCACGATGGAGCTAAACAGCGCCGCGAATGTGCCATTGATCGATAAGCCAGCGACCAGCGCCAGCAACAGCGTACCTTTATCTTGACCTGACTGTTTCATTGCTCGTCCTTCACATTACTCGGAGTGATGTGCCATCTTCTCTTGTTCACGGCGGTACCAGTAATATGCCCCTTTCGCAATCATGCGCAGTTGCAGTACCAGCCGCTCTTCCAGCTGTCGGCGTTGTTCCGCACCAACATCCAGCGCCTCGGCACCTGCACTAAACACAATCGTCACCATCGCTTCGGCTTGCGCTTCAGTGAACGCGCGCGGCATATGGTTTTCGAGTTCCAGATAGTCCGCAAGTTCCGCGATGAAATGCTGAATCTCACGCGCGACTGCGGCGCGAAACGCGGCCGAGGTGCCGGAACGTTCACGCAATAATAAACGGAAGGCGTTAGGATTGTTGCCGATGAACTCCATAAATGTGGAGACCGAGGTACGGATCACACTGCCGCCTTTGGCAATACGCTGACGCGCCTGGCGCATCAGTTGGCGCAGCATTAAACCGCTCTCATCCACCATCGTCAGGCCAAGCTCATCCACATCGCGGAAATGGCGATAAAATGAGGTTGGCGCAATGCCCGCTTCACGCGCTACTTCGCGTAAACTGAGACTGGCGAAACTCCGTTCGGCGCTCAGTTGACTGAATGCGGCTTCTACCAGCGAACGCCGGGTTTTTTCTTTTTGTTGCGCTCTAACGCCCATCACGATGTCTGAATCCTTCCATATGCCTTATCTGGCACTATACCAGAGAACAAACTTAATCTGTTTGTTCAGCTTTGTGAATGATTGTTTACAGGCTGTTTGTGCTCCAGCTCCACAAAAAAGCACAACGATAATTGGGTTAAAGGCGCGCGAATGTTATCATCGTGTTTATTTTATGTATAAAAACAGGTGAGTAATACCATGCCACATTCCTGGGATTATGATGCAATCGTCATAGGTTCAGGCCCCGGCGGCGAAGGCGCTGCAATGGGTCTGGTTAAGCAAGGAGCGCGCGTCGCCGTTATTGAGCGTTATCACAACGTTGGCGGCGGTTGTACCCACTGGGGCACCATCCCGTCGAAAGCGCTCCGCCATGCCGTCAGCCGTATCATCGAATTCAACCAGAACCCCCTCTACAGCGACCACTCCCGACTACTTCGTTCTTCCTTTGCCGATATTCTCAACCATGCCGATAACGTCATTAATCAACAAACGCGCATGCGGCAGGGCTTTTATGAGCGCAACCACTGTGAAATATTGCAGGGTAATGCGCATTTTGTTGACGAAAACACCCTCGCGCTGGAGTGCCACGACGGCACGGTCGAAACCCTGACGGCGGAGAAATTCGTGATTGCCTGCGGGTCGCGTCCTTATCACCCGGCCGACGTTGATTTCGCGCATCCACGTATTTACGACAGCGACTCAATCCTTAGCCTGCATCACGAACCTCGTCACGTCATCATCTATGGCGCCGGGGTGATCGGCTGCGAATATGCGTCAATCTTCCGGGGAATGGATGTCAAGGTCGATTTGATTAACACCCGCGACCGTCTGCTGGCGTTTCTTGATCAGGAGATGTCCGACTCTCTCTCTTACCACTTCTGGAACAGCGGCGTGGTTATTCGCCATAACGAAGAGTACGAGAAGATTGAAGGCTGCGACGACGGCGTCATTATGCACCTGAAATCCGGTAAAAAGCTGAAGGCCGACTGTCTGCTGTACGCCAACGGACGCACCGGTAACACCGATTCACTGGCGCTGGGAAATATCGGTCTGGAAACCGACAGCCGTGGGCAACTCAAGGTCAACAGCATGTACCAGACCGCACTGCCGCACATTTACGCAGTGGGCGATGTGATTGGCTATCCGAGTCTGGCTTCCGCCGCTTACGACCAGGGTCGAATTGCCGCGCAGGCGCTGGTGAAAGGCGAAGCGACCGCCCATCTTATTGAAGATATCCCTACCGGGATTTACACCATCCCGGAAATCAGCTCCGTCGGCAAAACCGAGCAGCAATTGACGGCGATGAAAGTGCCTTACGAAGTCGGACGTGCGCAGTTTAAGCACCTGGCGCGCGCGCAAATCGTCGGGATGAACGTGGGAACGCTGAAGATCCTGTTCCATCGGGAAACAAAAGAGATTCTGGGGATTCACTGCTTTGGCGAACGCGCGGCCGAAATTATTCACATCGGCCAGGCGATTATGGAACAGAAAGGCGGCGGTAACACCATTGAGTACTTCGTTAACACCACCTTTAACTACCCGACAATGGCGGAAGCCTATCGGGTAGCGGCGCTAAACGGCTTAAACCGCCTGTTTTAACGCTTTGTCGAAATGGCCATCCATCTCCGCACGGATGGCCTCCGCCAGTTGCTCATAGCGACTGCGCAGCGGCGATCCCGGACGATAAACCAACCCAACCGTACGCTTAGGCTCCGGCTTAATGCACGGCAGGTAGACTACGCCATCACGCTTACGCTCCTGCGGAACCGCCAGCGCAGGCAGTAAGGTAATACCGCTCCCCGCCGCAACCATGTTGCGCAGCGTTTCCAGACTGGTCGCCCGGAAATGGGTGTCTTCATCCGCGCCCGCCTCGAAGCAGAAGCCCATCGCCTGATCGCGCAGGCAGTGCCCGTCTTCCAGCATCAGCAGTTTTTCACCCGCCAGATCGGACATCGGCACACGATCGCGATTCGCCCACGGGTGATCCTCATAGATCGCCAGCATCATGGGTTCATCAAACAGCGGCACTTCGATAAACGCCTCGCTCTCTTTCACCAGCGCCAGGATCACGCAGTCAAGCTTGCCGCTGTCCAGTTGCGCCAGCAGCTGGTGCGTCTGCGCTTCATGCAGATACATTTCCAGCTTCGGGAAGGTCTGATGCAGCATCGGAATAATATGCGGCAGCAGGTAAGGGCCAACCGTTGGGATCAGGCCGATATGCAATGGGCCAGACATCGTCTCACCTTGCTGGCTTGCCATCTCCTTGAGCACTTTGACCTCACGCAGCACGGTGCGCGCCTGATCCACCAGCAGTAAACCCGCTTGGGTGAACAGAACTTTACGACTCGTACGCTCCAGCAGCATTACGCCCAGTTCATCTTCCAGCTTACGGATTTGCCCGCTGAGCGTCGGCTGGCTGACGTGACAGGAGTCCGCCGCACGCCGGAAATGGCGGTGTTCGGCTAATGCCACCAGGTATTCAAGATCACGAATATTCATTATTCATCCTCCGTCGCCACGATAGTTCATGGCGATAGGTAGCATAGCAACGAACGATTATCCCTATCAAGCTTTCTGTCTAATAATACATCACAGAAACGGAGCGGTACCTCTTTAACCCTTGAAGTCACCGCCCGTTCAAAGAGTTTTTCTCAACTCGAAATAACTAAAGCCAACGTGAACTTTTGCGGACCCTATGGTCCGCTTTTTTTTGCATAAATAAGCCCGACGTAATGCCAGGCTCTGATGACTGTTGCCGGATGGCGACGGTTCACAATTTTTTGTAGGCCGGATAAGGCGTCATCCGGCACAACGCCAGTTACGCCAGACGCGCCTTCGCGTAGTCGATCGCCTGCGCAACCTGCTGCGGTGAAACACCGCCTTTCGCCGCACGTTTATCCAGGCATGATTGCAGCGACAGAATCGGATACACATCATCGCCAATCACAACGCTAAATTTTTGCAGGTCAGCCAGCGACAGATCTTCCAGCGGTTTTCCCTGTCGAATCGCTTCCACCACCGTTTCGCCCACAATATGGTGCGCTTCACGGAACGGCACGCCTTTGGCAACCAGATAATCCGCCAGCTCAGTCGCATTCGCATAGCCCTGCTGCGCCGCTTCCTGGCAGCGCGGACGTTTTACCTGAATGCCATCCAGCACCAGCGCCGCCATGTGCAGGCAGTCCAGCCAGGTATCGAGCGCATCAAACAGCCCTTCTTTGTCTTCCTGCATGTCTTTGTTGTACGCCAGCGGCAGGCCTTTCAGCGTCATCATCATCGCCGTTAACGCCCCCTGCACACGGCCGCACTTGCCACGGATCAGTTCCAGCGCATCCGGGTTTTTCTTCTGCGGCATCAGCGATGAACCTGACGTCACGCGATCGGAGAGTTCCACGAAGCCCGCTTCACCGGTATTAAAGAAAATCAGATCTTCCGCAAAGCGCGACAGGTGAACCATGCCGATAGACGCGTCGGACAGCAGTTCCAGCACATGGTCACGATCGGACACGCTGTCCAGACTGTTACGCGTCGCCGAGGCAAAGCCCAGCCAGCCTGCCAGCTGTTCACGGTCGATTTCATACGCCGTACCCGCCAGCGCGCCGCAGCCTAACGGGCTGACGTCCAGACGCTTGAGCGCATCCTGCAAGCGGCTCTCATCACGCGCCAGCATTTCCACATACGCCAGGCACCAGTGGGCAAACGTCACCGGCTGCGCGCGTTGCAGATGGGTGTACCCTGGCATGACGGCATCCTGATTATTCTGCGCCGTCTCTACCAGCGCGCTTTGTAACTGACGGTTAGCAGACAGCAGCTCGGTGACCGTATCTTTGCACCATAGCTTCAGGTCGGTCGCAACCTGGTCGTTACGACTGCGCCCGGTGTGCAGCTTTTTACCCAACTGGCCGACTTTATCGATCAGTTTGCCTTCCACCCAGCTGTGAATATCTTCCGCGTCGCTTTCCAGAATCTGCTGCGGATTCACCCGAACCTCTTCCAGCAGCGCGCTCAGCGCCTCTTCCAGTTGCAGTTGCTCATCCGCAGTCAACACCCCAACCGTGACCAGAGCTTTGGACCAGGCCACAGAGCCGACGATATCCTGCTCGGCCAGGCGGTAATCAAAGCGCAATGAGTCATTAAACTGTTTGAACCGTTGATCCGCTGCCTGTGTAAAACGCCCACCCCAAAGTGCCATAACATGCTTCCTTAATATCTTGAATTTCAATGCCGGATGGCGCTTAGCTTATCCGGCCTACAGGTTCGGTTCACCCAGGCCCGATAAGGCGTGGCCGCCATCGGGCACAAAATAGTTTAAGCCAGAATACGCGTACCGATCGGCGTACCGTTAAACAACGCCGGAAGCTGCTCGGCATGACGCCAGGAGGCGATATCCACCGGGCGCCCCAGCGTGCGGGCGGCGTCCAGCGCCGCGTTCACCTTCACAATCATGCCGTCGGTAATGATACCTTGATCGATCAGCTGTTCCGCTTTGGCCGCCGTCATCTCGGCAATGCGCTGACCTTTGCCATCCAGAATACCGCTTACATCAGAAAGCAGGATCAGATCCGCCCCCAGCGTTGCCGCCAGCGCCGTCGCCGCCTGATCGGCATTGACGTTCATCAGTTGCCCTTCTTCGGTCACGCCAATGGAACTGACCACCGGCAAGAAGCCGCCTTCCAGCAGCGTGTTAATCAGCTTAGGCGAACCCGGCTGCGCCAGTCCAACGTGGCCCAGCTCTTCATCGAGTTGAGTCACTTTTACGCTATCGCCGTCGCCGAGATACAGGCCAACGGACGCGATATGGTGTTTTTTCGCCCACGCCAGCAAGGTTTTATTGGCGGTTCCCGCCAGCGCGCCGGTGATGATGTCGATCTGATCGGCGGGCGTCACGCGCAGGCCATTTTTCTTTTTCACCGGCAAATTTAACTGTTTCATCAGCTCATCCACAACGCAGCCGCCGCCGTGCACGATAATCAGCGGACGCTGATGCGACTCGCGGTAATTGACCAGCGCAGTAAACAGACGCTCCAGCGCCTCTTCGCTATCCAGTAATACGCCGCCCAGCTTGATAATTAATGGATTCATCATTGCACCCTTAAATAAGAGACTGCGTTTCAGCAAAGCCGAAACGGATATTTGCGCACTGCACTGCCTGCGCCGCTGCGCCTTTCAACAGGTTATCTTCGGTCGCCACCACGATCAGGTGCTCGCCCTGAACGGCAAAACCAATATCGCAGAACGGCAGCCCGACCACATTCTTCAGCGCCGGAACGCCCTTGTCATATAGCCGCACCAGCGGCTTGTCGCCATACGCCTGCTGCAACGCTTGCGCCACCTGAGTATGGGTAACGCCAGCTTTCAGGCGGCAGGTGATCGTTTCCAGAATTCCGCGCGGGAAGTTCCCCAGATGCGGCGTGAAAATAACCTCTGCCCCCAGATGGGTGGCGATTTCCGGCTGATGACGATGGGTAAAGACGCCATACGGTTGCAGGCTGACTTCACAGAAACTGTTCGAAAGCGCCGCCTTACGCCCGGCGCCGCTCACGCCGCTGGTTGCGTTAATGACCGGCCACTGGTTGAGATCCAGCAGGCCTGCGTCAATCAGCGGTTTTAACGACAATTGCGCCGCCGTCGGATAGCATCCCGGCACCGCAATCAGATTCGCTTCTTTTAGCTTGCCCGCGCTCCACTCCGCCAGGCCATACACCGCCTGTTCCAGCAGCTCAGGGTGCTGATGGGTAAAGCCATAATATTTTTCGTAGAAGGCGCTATCATTAACCCGAAACGCACCGGAGAGATCAAACACAACGCAGCCCGCATTCAGGAACTGCGGGGCCAGGTCGTGGCTCACTTCATGCGCGGTGGCGAGAAACACCACATCCACCCCGCCGCTGAACTCGCTAATATCAGACATTGGCTGCAATGGCAGATCGACAATGCCTTTTAACTGCGGATGTAAATCAGAGATTAGCTTTCCTGCATCATTGCTTTGCGCTGAGACGGTTAAAGCGGTTATGGTCATATCAGGATGACGATTTACATAGGTCACAAGCTCTGCGCCAGCGTAACCGCTGGCACCCACAATCAGCGTATTCAACATCGGGGCTGTTCACCTTCTTATGTCTGGTTGCCTGGTTAAGCCGTAACAACTTCACCTTACAGTTGGTGGGTTTTCTTACGCTCAACGTTAATGTATTTTTATTCACAAATAATGCATGAATATTGATACTATCATGACCCGAGGTGTGTCAACAATGAAAAACACTTTACCGCCATTTATCGAGATTTACCGCGCTCTGATTGCCACACCGTCGATTAGCGCTACCGAAGAAGCGCTCGATCAAAGTAATGCGTCTTTAATCACTCTGCTGGCAGACTGGTTTAAAGATCTGGGCTTCAAGGTTGAGGTTCAGGCAGTCCCCGGTACGCGCAATAAATTCAATATGCTGGCAAGCACCGGACAGGGTGCTGGCGGTTTGTTGCTGGCGGGCCATACCGATACCGTTCCCTTTGACGACGGACGCTGGACGCGCGATCCGTTCACGCTGACCGAGCACGATAACAAGCTCTACGGGCTGGGTACGGCGGATATGAAAGGCTTCTTTGCTTTTATCCTCGATGCCCTGCGTGACGTGGATGTGACGACGCTGAAAAAACCGCTGTATATTCTGGCTACCGCTGATGAAGAGACCAGCATGGCGGGCGCGCGCTATTTTGCTGAAACCACCGCCCTGCGCCCGGACTGCGCGATCATCGGTGAACCAACGTCCCTGCAACCGGTGCGCGCGCACAAAGGCCACATTTCAAACGCCATCCGCATTCTGGGGCAATCGGGCCACTCCAGCGATCCGGCGCGCGGGGTTAACGCCATTGAGCTGATGCACGACGCCATTGGCCGCATCATGCAGCTGCGCGATGACCTGAAAGAACGTTATCACTACGCGGCGTTTACCGTTCCTTATCCGACATTAAACCTGGGCCACATTCACGGTGGCGACGCCGCGAACCGTATCTGCGCCTGTTGCGAGTTGCATATGGATATTCGCCCGCTGCCGGGCATGACGCTGAACGATCTCAACGGATTGCTCAACGATGCGCTGGCGCCCGTGAGCGAACGCTGGCCGGGCCGTCTGACGGTGTCCGAACTGCATCCGCCGATTCCCGGCTACGAATGTCCGCCTGACCATCAACTGGTGGAAGTGGTCGAGAAACTGCTGGGCGCGCAAACCGAAGTGGTGAACTACTGCACCGAAGCGCCGTTTATCCAGACCTTGTGCCCGACGCTGGTGCTTGGCCCGGGTTCGATTAATCAGGCGCACCAGCCGGATGAATATCTGGAAACGCGTTTTATCAAGCCAACCCGCGAGCTGATTACGCAGGTTGTCCATCATTTCTGCTGGCATTAACTGCTTATCACCTCGCTAACCCTTTAGTGGTAAGCGAGGTGATTTATTAACATTTCCATAAGCAACGCTTATTTGATTCGATGTGAATTAAATTACGTAAATTCCCGTCATTTATTCGTTTGCTGAACCGATTTCGCAGCAATTGACGTCAGGTGTTTTACGTGGCTTTATAAAGATAAGAAGTGATGTAAAAAATTAAAGTCCGAAAGATTTCACGTTGCAGCCAACGCCGCTGTGACGCGAAAGATACAGGACATATTCAAAACAGATGGGGTGTCTGGGATCATATGAACGAACAATATTCCGCGTTGCGTAGTAATGTCAGTATGCTCGGCAAAGTGCTGGGAGAAACCATCAAGGATGCGCTGGGAGAGAACATTCTTGATCGCGTAGAAACAATCCGTAAGCTGTCTAAATCATCTCGCGCTGGCAATGAAGCGAATCGCCAGGAGTTGCTCACCACGCTACAGAATCTGTCCAACGACGAGCTGCTGCCTGTTGCCCGCGCGTTTAGTCAGTTCCTGAACCTGGCCAATACCGCCGAGCAGTACCACAGCATTTCGCCGCAGGGCGAAGCTGCCAGCAACCCGGAAGTGATTGCCCGCACCCTGCGTAAACTGAAAGATCAACCCAATCTCGACGAAGCCACCATCAAAAACGCGGTGGAGTCGTTATCTCTGGAACTGGTACTGACCGCACACCCTACCGAGATCACTCGCCGCACGCTGATTCACAAAATGGGCGAAGTCAACGCCTGTCTGAAGCAGCTCGATAACAAAGAGATCGCGGATTACGAACGTAATCAGCTCATGCGCCGTCTGCGCCAGCTGATCGCCCAGTCCTGGCATACGGATGAAATCCGTAAAAACCGCCCAAGTCCGGTCGACGAAGCCAAATGGGGCTTTGCGGTGGTTGAAAACAGCCTGTGGGAAGGGGTGCCAAATTATCTACGTGAGTTGAACGAACAACTGGAAGAGCATCTGGGCTACAAACTGCCGGTGGATTTTGTTCCGGTGCGTTTCACCTCCTGGATGGGCGGCGACCGTGACGGCAACCCGAACGTAACGGCTGATGTCACCCGCCACGTTCTCCTGTTGAGCCGCTGGAAAGCCACCGATCTGTTCCTGAAAGATATTCAGGTTCTGATTTCTGAGCTGTCGATGGTTGACGCCACGCCGGAACTGCTGGCGCTGGTCGGCGAAGAAGGCGCATCAGAACCTTACCGCTACCTGATGAAAAGCCTGCGTTCCCGCCTGATGGCAACGCAAGCCTGGCTGGAAGCGCGTCTGAAAGGCGAGAAACTGCCGAAACCCGCTGGCCTGCTGACGCAAAACGAGCAGTTGTGGGAGCCGCTGTACGCCTGTTATCAGTCTCTGCAAGCGTGCGGCATGGGCATCATCGCCAATGGCGAACTGCTTGATACCCTGCGCCGGGTGAAATGCTTTGGCGTGCCGCTGGTGCGCATCGATATTCGCCAGGAGAGCACCCGCCATACCGAAGCGCTAGGCGAGCTGACGCGTTATCTGGGCATCGGCGATTATGAAAGCTGGTCCGAAGCCGATAAACAGGCTTTCCTGATCCGCGAACTCAACTCCAAGCGTCCGCTGCTGCCTCGTCAGTGGGAACCGAGCGACGACACCCGCGAAGTGCTTGAGACCTGTCAAGTGATTGCCGAAGCGCCGCTGGGTTCCATCGCCGCTTACGTTATCTCTATGGCGAAAACGCCGTCCGACGTGCTGGCCGTGCATCTGTTGTTGAAAGAAGCCGGAATTAGCTTTGCCATGCCGGTTGCGCCGCTGTTCGAAACGCTGGACGACCTGAACAACGCCGACGCGGTAATGACCCAGTTGCTGAATATCGACTGGTATCGCGGCTTTATTCAGGGCAAACAGATGGTCATGATTGGCTACTCTGACTCGGCGAAAGACGCAGGCGTAATGGCCGCCTCCTGGGCGCAGTATCAGGCTCAGGACGCGCTGATCAAAACCTGTGAAAAAGCCGGAATTGAACTGACGCTGTTCCACGGTCGCGGCGGTTCCATTGGCCGTGGCGGCGCGCCTGCTCATGCGGCACTGCTTTCCCAACCGCCGGGCAGTCTGAAAGGCGGCCTGCGCGTGACCGAACAGGGTGAGATGATCCGCTTTAAGTACGGCCTGCCTGAAGTCACCATCAGCAGCCTGTCTCTGTACACCGGCGCGATTCTGGAAGCCAACCTGCTGCCGCCGCCGGAGCCGAAAAATTCGTGGCGTCATATCATGGACGAGCTGTCCGTGATCTCCTGCGACCTGTATCGCGGCTATGTCCGTGAGAATAAAGACTTCGTCCCGTACTTCCGTTCCGCAACGCCAGAACAGGAACTGGGCAAATTGCCGCTCGGTTCGCGCCCGGCAAAACGTCGCCCGACAGGTGGGGTTGAATCCCTGCGCGCCATTCCCTGGATCTTCGCCTGGACGCAAAACCGCCTGATGCTCCCGGCCTGGCTGGGTGCGGGCACCGCGCTGCAAAAAGTTGTTGAAGATGGCAAGCAAAGCGAACTGGAGGCTATGTGCCGCGACTGGCCGTTCTTCTCCACGCGCCTCGGCATGCTGGAGATGGTGTTCTCTAAAGCCGACCTGTGGCTGGCGGAATACTACGATCAACGCCTGGTCAAAAAAGCGCTGTGGCCACTGGGTGAAGAGTTACGCAACCTGCTGGCAGAGGACATCAAAGTGGTGCTGGCGATTGCCAACGATTCCCATCTGATGGCCGACCTGCCGTGGATTGCCGAGTCTATCCAGTTAAGGAATGTGTATACCGACCCGCTGAACGTATTGCAGGCGGAGCTTTTACACCGTTCCCGTCTTGCAGAAGAGCAAGGTAAAGATCCAGACCCGCGCGTCGAACAGGCGCTGATGGTCACGATTGCGGGCGTGGCTGCGGGGATGCGTAATACCGGCTAACCCACACGCATCGTCATATCCCCTCTCGCCCGCCCGGGCGAGAGGGCTTTGAAATATTTCTGTAATAATCGCCTGTTTTTCAATATATTCCTGCCTGCGTTTTGTTCACTCTGCTGAATACGCCATCAACAAGAATAGGTCACTGGCATCGCCATACTTAAGGTTCTCTTAATGATTTGTCGCTACGTTGGCGACTCGAATAAAAACAGGCTTCATATATGTTCTTCACACACACATCTGCTAAACCTTCGTTTAGCTGGAAAGCCCTTGGCTGGGCGCTACTCTATTTTTGGTTCTTCTCTACATTACTTCAGGCCGTTATTTGCATCAGCGGCTATAGCGGCACCAACGGGCTGCGTGATTCACTGCTTTTCAGTTCGCTCTGGCTGATCCCGGTATTTTTATTTCCCCGTCATACCCGCGCGATTGCCGCCGCTATTGGCGTTGTACTCTGGGCCTCTTCGCTGGCGGCGCTCAGTTATTATGTCATTTACGGGCAGGAATTCTCGCAAAGCGTTCTGTATGTCATGTTTGAAACAAACGCGAACGAAGCCAGCGAGTACTTGAGCCAGTATTTCAGTCTGAAGATTATCCTTATCGCCCTGGCCTATACCGCCGTGGCAATCCTGCTGTGGACGCGTTTAAAGCCAATATATATTCCCGCGCCGTGGCGCTGGTTAGTCTCCTTTGCATTGTTATACGGCCTTATTCTGCATCCGATCGCCGTCGGGACGTTTATCAAGCATAAGCCGTTTGAGCAGACATTAGGCGGCCTCGCCTCGCGTATGGAACCCGCTGCGCCGTGGCAGTTTATCAATGGCTATTATCAATATAATCAGCAACTCACGTCGCTGAATAGCCTGCTTAACGAGAACAACGCGCTGCCTCCGTTAACGAATTTTAAAGATAACTCCGGTGATGCGCCGCGTACGTTAGTGCTGGTTATCGGCGAGTCAACCCAGCGTGGTCGCATGAGTCTGTACGGTTATCCGCGTGAAACCACGCCAGAGCTGGACGCGTTGCATAAAAGCGATCCGGGTCTGACCGTATTCAATAACGTCGTCACCTCCCGGCCATACACGATTGAAATTCTGCAACAGGCGCTGACCTTCGCCAATGAAAAGAACCCGGATCTGTATCTGACGAAACCGTCGCTGATGAACATGATGAAACAGGCAGGTTATAAGACGTTCTGGATCACCAATCAGCAGACGATGACCGCGCGTAATACGATGCTGACCGTATTCTCGAAACAGACCGACAAGCAGTTTTATATGAATCAACAACGTACTCAAAGCGCGCGGGAATATGACACCAACGTTCTGGCGCCCTTTAAAGACGTAATGGCCGACCCGGCACCGAAGAAATTTATTATCGTTCACCTGCTGGGAACACATATCAAATACAAATTCCGCTACCCGGAGAATCAGGGAAAATTTGACGGTCAAACCGATCATATCCCTGCGGGCGTGAGCGAAGACGAACAGGATATTTATAACGATTACGATAACGCGAATCTGTATAACGACCATGTCGTCGCCAGCCTGATTAAGGACTATAAAGCGACTGACCCGAACGGTTTTCTGCTCTACTTCTCCGATCACGGTGAAGAAGTGTATGACACGCCGCCGCACAAAACGCAGGGACGTAACGAAGACAACCCTACGCGTCATATGTATACGGTGCCGTTCCTGTTATGGACGTCAGAAAAGTGGCAGGCCGCACACCCGCGCGATCTCTCGGCGTATGTTGACCGCAAGTACAGCAGCTCTGAACTTATCCATACCTGGTCCGACTTAGCGGGGCTGACCTACGACGGGTTCGACCCGACGCGCTCCATCACCAGCCCGCAGTTTAAGGCGATCACGCGCTGGATTAGCAACCCGTATAAGAAAAACGCGTTGATTGATTACGATACCCTGCCTTACGGGGATCATGTCGGGAATCAGTAACGGCATCGCCGGATGGCGCTGACGCTTATCCGGCCTGCAAAATGCATAACCCGCGTACCGCCATCCGGCAATTATCGCTTGAGGCGGTTTACGTTCAACGTTACTGTTTCCTCTGTCTGCGCTCTGCAAGGTATCAACATGTATCACGACGTCAGCCACCTTCTCTCCCGTCTGATTAACGGCCCTATGGCGCTGCGGCAGGTTTTTTTCGCCAATACCAGCGGTACGGCGCCCGAACTGGCGTATCAGGTTGATTTTCCACGCCTGGAGATGGTGCTGGAGGGAGAGTTCACCGATACAGGCATCCCGGCCGCGCCCGTGACACTCATCGCTGGCGACGTTCTGTATGTTCCGGCAGGCAGCTGGAACTTCCCGCAGTGGCAAACGCCCGTCACCACGCTCAGCATCCTGTTCGGCAAGCAGCAATTAGGTTTCAGCGTTGTTCACTGGGACGGCAAACAATATCAGAATCTTGCAAAGCAGCATGTCGCACGTCGAGGTCCACGTATTGGCTCCTTCCTGCTGCAAACGCTCAATGAAATGCAGATGCAGCCGCAGGAACAGCAGACGGCCCGATTAATTGTCGCCAGCCTGTTGAGCCACTGCCGCGACCTGCTGGGTAGCCAAATCCAGACGGCGTCACGGAGTCAGGCGCTTTTTGAAGCGATTCGCAGCTATATCGATGAGCGTTACGCTTCCCCGCTCACCCGCGAATCGGTGGCGCAGGCGTTTTATATTTCGCCAAACTACCTTTCTCATCTGTTTCAAAAAACAGGCGCTATCGGCTTTAACGAATATCTGAATCACACTCGGCTGGAACACGCGAAAACGCTGCTGAAGGGTTACGATCTGAAAGTCAAAGAAGTGGCTCACACCTGTGGATTTGTCGACAGCAACTATTTCTGCCGCCTGTTTCGTAAAAATACGGAGCGTTCGCCGTCAGAATATCGTCGGCAGTACCACAGCCAGTTGACGGAAAAGAAGGCTACTCCAGAATAAGATGCGTATGCTGCGGCGCAGTGAGCAGTTTACGCACGGCGCTCATCACCCGCTGAGGTTCGCGAAGAAAGGCGTTAATTCCTGACTGAACATACCGACTCTGAACAAAACGCTCCGCGCCCGCCAGTTCAATATCCGTAATCAGCAACACAACATCTGCCCGGTTGATATCCTCCTCCGTTAAGCGATTTTCCGTGCCCAGCGCCCCCTGGGTTTCAATTTTAATGTTCCATTTTTCCTGCTGGCAGAGCTTCTCCAGGCGTTCGGCAGCCATATAGGTATGCGCCACGCCGCTGACGCAGGCGGTAACGGCAACCAGATAGCGTACAGTTGAGACTGTCATATTAACCTCCCACAGTGACCAGAAACCCGGCTCGCTCTGCCAACGCCTGCATTTCCGCCACCTCTTGCGGCGAGGGTACAGGCACATCTTTCATTGCCCACGCCTGCCCAAGCAGACGGTATTTCGCTTCACCATACTGATGAAACGGTAGCAGGTGCACCTGATTAATCCCTGACGATAGCAACACTGCCAACGCACGCTGCATATTCTCAACGTTGAGCGTGTAGCCCGGAATCAACGGCAAACGGGGGATGACCGTAATCCCCTCGTTTACCAGTAAACGCAGGTTATCCAGCACGCGTGGTAAATTCATTTTGACCACCTCATGCGCCCGGCGCGGCTCCATAATCTTTAAATCAAACAGCACTTCATCACACGCTTTAGCCAGCGGTAGCAACCGACTGGCAGGCGCATCGCCTGCGGTTTCAATCGCGCAGGAAATGCCGAAACGTCGCAGACGTTGCAAAAACCGTGTGGCAAACGCCGCCTGCATTAATACTTCACCGCCAGAAAGCGTGACGCCGCCGCCGGAGGTGCGAAAAAAGAGTTCGTCTTTCATCACCTCGCGTTCCAGTTCATCCAGCGTAATATCGCGCCCGATACGTTCAAACGCCCCGGAAGGGCATTCATCCGCATCACGCAAGCAGGGCAAGCAATGCAGACATTTACTCTCCCGCCGCACCGTTTCGATGCGTGGCGAAATAGACTCTGGATTGGCGCACCACGGACAGGTATGCGGGCAGCCTTTAAAAAAGACCACCGTACGAATTCCCTGCCCGTCATTCAACGAATAACGCTGAATGTTGAAAATACGTGCGACATCATCAGCGCTCGTTTCCAGATTCTTACAGCTGATGCGCGGTGCGGCGAATGATGTCATCCTGGATCTCCTTCGACAGCTCGACAAAGAAGGCACTGTAACCCGCCACGCGCACCACCAGCCCGGCGAAATCCTGCGGGCGCAATTGCGCTTCACGCAACGTATCCGCATTCAACACGTTAAACTGAATATGCTGTAGCTTAAGCTGGGTAAAGGCGCGCAGAAAATCCGCCAGTTTGCGCAAGCCGGCCTCACCTTCCAGCGTCGCGGGCGTAAACTTCACGTTGAGCAGCGTACCGTTAGAAAGCAGCGTGTTATCCAGTTTACTTACTGATTTCAGCACCGCCGTCGGCCCCTGCATATCCTGGCCGAGCATTGGCGACAACCCGCCGTCTGCCAGCTGTTCCCCGGCAAAACGGCCATCCGGCGTCGCCCCCACCACCGAACCCAGCGGCACATGCGCGGAGACGGTGTATGAACCCGGTGTAAATTGCCCACCGCGCGGGTTCTGGTATTTCTCCACCTCTTTACAGTAATGGCGCAGCAGTTCAGCGCTGATGTTATCCACATCATCAATATCATTACCGTATTTCTCGAAGCGGTTAATCAGCCGGGCACGAATTCGCTCACCTTCCGGCGTCGCAAAGTTCGCCTTTAACACCGCCAGCAGCTCATCGAAACGTAAACGTTGCTGATCAAATACCAGCCCTTTTAACGCGTGCAGGGAGTCGCTCAGATTAGCAATGCCAATCCCCTGTACGCCAGAGAAGTTATAACGCGCGCCGCCATCGGTAATATCACGGCCTTTATCCAGGCAGTCGCTGATAAACGAGGAAAGCAGCGGTACCGGCGCCCAGTCACGGTGGCCGATATCGCAAATATTACTGCCTTCCACCATCAGCGTAATGTAATGGCTGATTTTGGCGCGAATATGCGCCAACAGATCTTCGTACGTCAGCGTGCGGTTTCCTTCATTCTCATACAGGCTGATTTCCATCACTTTCAGCAGGTTGAACATGGCGATGTCATGCAGGCCGTAGGTTCTGCCCGGAATCGACAGCTCCACACACCCCACTACCGCGTAATCACGGGCGTCCTCCAGCGAAACACCCCGGTTCAGGAACGCGGGCACAACCACTTCATCATTAAAGATCTGCGGAATACCGGTGCCGAGGCGAATCGTCTCCGCCGTTTTCATCAGGAAGGGCGTGTCAATCAGCGCATTGGTACGCACGCCAAGGTTCGGCTGCGGCAGTTGCACATTCTGGTACGCATCAAGACAGAGAAAAGAGAGCACGTTCACCGCACTGCGTCCGTTCTCCGTCAATCCCCCAAGCAATGCGGTGTAACCGGTCGGGAATCCGGCGAAATAGCGTGCGCTGCTGGTCGAGCGTAACAGCACGATGTCGTTACATTTTACCCACAGCGATTCGAGGAGTTCTTTTAAAAATGCCGGGTCTTCGCCCTGGGTCAGCGATGCCTGATAAAACGGCAGCATATACTGGTCAAAACGCCCCAGCGAGAGCGAGCTGGCGTTAGACTCATATTGCAGAATGATGTTCATGTACCAGAACAGCTGGCACGCCTGCCAGAAGGTTTGCGGCTTGTGCTGCATATTATGTCGGGAGTTCGCGGCAATGGTGAGCAACTCCTGACGCCGACGCGCATCCAGGCAGCTTTCCGCCATTTTCTCCGCCAGCATCGCGTAACGCAGAATGTGGCCTTGCGAAGCCTCCAGCAGCAGCAACGCCGCCTGGTAAAAGTGATTGTCCGGCTGCTGCTGGCAGTGTTGCCGCACTTGCGCCACCAGTTCACCCAGACCGTGATTCAACAGCCGCGGGTAATCAATAATAATGTGCCCCTGCCCTTTATCCGTCTGGTTAACGCTAAAAATCTGCGTGCTGACGGCGGCTTTCACGTCATCGGTCATCTGGCCGTTGATGAAATCCTTCATCGACCGTTTTTCCCAGTACGGGAACAGCACCTCGCGGTAGAGGCGCTTATCGTCCTCGCTGATGTCAAAACGGTCCTGCGGACGCGTCGGGAACTGATCTAACTCGTTAAGTAACCAGTACGGGTCCATTTCCGGCGACATAATCCCCGCCCGCGGTTTCACCGTGCGGTTCCCGGCAATCAACTCCTCATCACGAATCGAAATTTCAACATGCTCAAGGATATACGCCGTCGCTTTAGCACGACGCAATATGACCGGCTCTCCCTCTGTCTGCTGATAGCTGGTGGTATACAGCTGCGCGCGCTCAAGCGAAATTTCACGGTTATTCTGGAAAAGTGCGGCTTTAAGGCGCTGGGTACGATTCGTCATGAGGAACTCCTGTAGGCAAGCTTGTTGCCGGATGGCGGCGTGAGCGCCTTATCCGGCCTACGGGGATTAACATCGTAGGCCCGATAAGCTTGCGCCATCGGGCATTCTAACGTTAAGCGATTTGCGAAAGATGCGCGTCAATTTTGTTCATAATGGCATCGGCGCGTTTTACCGCATCGCTGATGTTGACGCGAACAATGGTTTTACCCGCAAAGCGTTCCTCGAACTTGATGCCGATATCTTTGGTCAGAATCACCATATCCGCATCCGCCACATCCGCCGCAGTCAGTTCGTTTTCCAGACCAATCGAGCCCTGGGTCTCAACTTTGACTTCCCAACCTTTTGCTTTGGCCGCGCTTTCCAGCGCTTCGGCCGCCATATAGGTGTGTGCGACACCAGAAGGACATGCTGTTACTGCGATAATCTTCGTCATGGCTCATTCCTCACTTAATTCATCTCAAACTCTAAATCCAGGTCGTCTTCTTTCTCATCAACCTGAGACACTTTCTTACGCGCCAGACTTTTCAGCACGTTAACGCAGATTGCCGTCACTACCGCCCCGACAGCGACTGCCGCGATATAACCCAGTTTCCCTTCCACAACCGGCAGAACAATCAGCCCGCCCCAGCCGGCATAACACTGCGCGCCAAACAGCGCAGCCGTTACCGCGCCACAGGCAGAGCCAACCATAATGGACGGGATCACTCGCAACGGATCGGCGGCGGCGAAGGGTATCGCGCCTTCTGTGACCCCAACGCAGCCCATTACCAGCGCGGCTTTACCGGCTTCACGTTCTTCAGAAGAGAAGTTTTTACGACCAACCAGCGTTGCCAGGCCCAGACCCAGCGGCGGAACGCAGATACCCACCGCAGCAATCGCCACCACGCTGTATACGCCCTGCGCCACGCAAATCAGCATGAAGGCGTAGGCCACTTTGTTAATCGGGCCGCCCATATCGAAGGCCAGCATCAGCCCCATGATGACCGCCAGCAGCACGATGCTGCCCTGCTGCATTCCTTGCAGCCATTGGGTCAGGCTGGTGGTTAACGCGCCAACCGGTTCGCCCAGCCCCCACATCATGATGCCTGCGGTAATGAAGGTGCCGACGATAGGGATAACGAAGATAGGCATCACCGAGCGCAATACCTTATGCACCGGGATTTTCTTCAGATAATGCACGACGATACCGCCGATAATCCCGGCGATGAGCGCGCCAAAGAACCCGGCGCCAAAGCTGTTGCCCACCCAGGCGCCGATCGCGCAAGGCGCCAGCGCGGAACGTTCAGCAATGGAGTAACCGATATAGGCGGCGAGAAAAGGCACCATCAGCGTCAGCCCTGCGACGCCAATATCAAAAAGCTTCTTGAGATTAGGATCGGTCGCGGCATCGGGAACAGCGCCTTTGCCATACAGCATGACGGAAACCGCCAGCAAGATCCCACCCGCTACGACGAAGGGGATCATATGCGAAACACCGGTCATCAGATGTTGACGGGTGTTTTTCAGGATCTGCACCAACTCTTTCATAAGTCGCTCCCGGGCCGCTTCAGGCCCCTATCCATAACGTTGTTGTGGCAAACAATAGGCAATCCAACGCGGCGCAGACAGTGGATAAAAAGGCCATTTACTGGATTTTTGTAATATCAGTACAAAAATGCGATCCGCCTCATAACTTATCAAACCTCAGAAATAAGATGCCGTATTCCGACTTGTGAAGTGTCTCGCAATTTGACGTGTATGTTACATTTGTCCAGCGTTTGGCAGTTTTGTCACATGGCACTATGCGGCAACGCCCTTTTATCCTGTAGCCAGAGAATCGTTATGGGAGAAAGGCAATGGCCCTGATTGTGGAATTTACCTGTGAGCTGCCCAATGGCGTACACGCCCGCCCGGCAAGCCACGTTGAGACGCTGTGCAACACCTTTACCTCACACATTGAGTGGCATAACCTGCGCACCGACCGTAAAGGCAACGCCAAAAGCGCGCTGGCGCTGATTGGCACCGACACGCTGGCAGGCGACGCCTGTCAGTTATTGATTTCAGGTACGGACGAACAGGATGCCCACCAGCGCCTGAGCCAATGGCTGCGCGATGAATTCCCCCTTTGCGATGCGCCTCTGGCGGAGATCAAAAACAGTGAGCTGGAGCCGCTTCCGGCATCGCTGACAAACCTGAACCCGCTGTTTTTTCGCGCCCGCGCCGTCTGCACCGGCAGCGCGGGCGGCGTTCTGACGCAGCTCTCCTCGCTGGATCTCAATACGCTCGGCGAACTTCCTGCTGCCAGTGATATAGAGACCGAGCAATCTGCGCTGGATAACGGCTTAACGCTGCTGATAAAGAATATTGCGTTCCGCCAGCTCGGCAGCGACGGCGCCACCAGCGCGATTCTGGAAGCCCACCGTTCGCTGGCAGGCGACACCTCCCTGCGCCAACATTTGCTGGCAGGCGTTGCGCGCGGTTTAAGCTGTGCGCAGGCGATAGTCGAAAGCGCCGGACACTTTTGTGATGAGTTTGCCCGTTCCAGCAGCCGCTATTTACAGGAACGCGCGCTGGACGTACGCGACGTCTGCTTCCAGCTCCTGCAACAAATTTATGGCGAACAACGCTTCCCGGCGCCAGGCAAACTGACCCAACCCACCGTCTGTATGGCCGATGAACTCACCCCAAGCCAGTTCCTCGAACTGGACAAAACGTTCCTCAAAGGCTTGTTGTTAAAAAGCGGCGGTACGACTTCGCACACGGTTATTCTTGCCCGCTCATTCAACATTCCCACGCTGGTTGGCGTGGATATTGAGGCGCTAACGCCGTGGCTGCACCAGACGGTCTATATCGACGGCAACGCCGGTGCGATTGTCGTTGCGCCAGATGAACCCGTCACCCGTTACTACCAACAGGAAGCCCGTGTGCAGGACGCTTTACGCGAGCAACAGCGTATCTGGCTGACCCAACAAGCGCGCACTGCCGACGGTATCCGTATGGAAGTGGCCGCCAACATTGCGCACTCCGTCGAAGCGCAAGCGGCATTCGGCAACGGCGCGGAAGCGGTTGGTCTGTTCCGTACAGAAATGCTGTATATGGACAGAACCAGCGCACCTTGCGAGAACGAGCTGTACAACATTTTTTGCCAGGCGCTGGAGTCCGCACAGGGCCGTAGCATTATTGTGCGCACGATGGATATCGGCGGTGACAAGCCCGTTGATTATCTGAACATTCCTGCGGAAGCCAACCCGTTCCTCGGCTATCGCGCCGTACGTATTTATGAAGAGTACGCCACGCTGTTTACCACGCAGCTGCGATCGATCCTCCGCGCTTCCGCACACGGCAGCCTGAAAATCATGATCCCGATGATCTCCTCAATGGAAGAGATCCTGTGGGTCAAAGAGAAGCTGGCGGAGGCTAAACAGCAGTTACGCAACGAGCACGTCCCGTTTGATGAGAAGATCCCCCTCGGCATCATGCTGGAAGTGCCATCGGTGATGTTCATCATCGACCAGTGCTGTGAAGAGATTGATTTCTTCAGTATTGGCAGCAATGACCTGACGCAATATCTGCTGGCGGTCGATCGCGACAACGCCAAAGTCACCCGTCACTACAACAGCCTGAATCCGGCCTTCCTGCGCGCGCTGGATTTCGCCGTACAGGCGGTACATCGTCAGGGGAAATGGATTGGCCTGTGCGGCGAACTCGGCGCGAAAGGGTCAGTGTTGCCGCTGCTGGTCGGTCTGGGGCTGGACGAGATCAGCATGAGCGCCCCGTCAATTCCTGCCGCTAAAGCGCGGATGGCGCAGCTCGACAGTCGTGCCTGCCGCCAGTTGCTGAATCAGGCGATGGCCTGTCGCACCTCGCTGGAAGTGGAACATCTGCTGGCGCAATTCCGCATGTCCCAACAGGACGCACCGCTGGTCACCGCCCAGTGCATCACGCTTGATAGCGACTGGCGCAGCAAAGAAGAGGTGATCAAGGGGATGACCGACAACCTGCTGCTGGCAAGCCGCTGTCGCTACCCGCGCAAGCTGGAGGCCGACCTGTGGGCGCGTGAAGCCGTGTTCTCCACCGGGTTAGGGTTTAGCTTCGCCATTCCACACAGCAAATCTGAACACATTGAGCAGTCCACCATCAGCGTAGCGCGTCTGAAAGCGCCGGTACGCTGGGGCGATGACGATGCGCAGTTCATCATCATGCTGACACTCAACAAACACGCCGCAGGCGACCAGCATATGCGCATTTTCTCACGCCTGGCCCGCCGCATTATGCACGAAGAATTCCGCAACGCGCTGGTCAACGCCGCATCTGCCGAGGCAATTGCCAGCCTGTTGCAACATGAACTTGAACTCTAAGAGGGAGCAAAATGGAACTCTATCTGGATACCGCGAACGTCGCGGAAGTCGAACGTCTGGCGCGCATCTTCCCTGTTGCTGGCGTCACCACCAACCCAAGCATTGTGGCGGCGAGTAAAGAATCCATCTGGGATGTACTGCCTCGCCTGCAAAAAGCCATCGGCGAAGAGGGAACGCTATTTGCCCAGACGATGAGCCGCGATGCGCAAGGAATGGTGGAAGAAGCCAAACGCCTGAGCAATGCCATTCCCGGTATTGTGGTGAAGATTCCGGTCACTGCCGAAGGTCTGGCGGCGATCAAACAGCTCAAAAAAGAAGGTATTACGACGCTGGGAACGGCTGTCTACAGCGCAGCGCAGGGCTTGCTGGCGGCGCTGGCAGGCGCAAAATACGTCGCCCCGTATGTCAATCGGGTTGATGCCCAGGGCGGCGACGGCATCCGTATGGTGCAGGAACTGCAAACCTTGCTGGAGATGCATGCGCCGGGCAGCATAGTACTGGCCGCCAGCTTTAAAACGCCGCGTCAGGCGCTGGATTGCTTACTCGCAGGATGCGAAGCAATCACCCTTCCTTTAGATGTAGCTCAACAAATGCTCAATACCCCTGCGGTAGAGTCAGCTATAGGGAAGTTTGAGCAAGACTGGAATAACGCATTTGGCCACATCAACCTGTGAGGGAAATAAAGTATGGACCACATTATTCAATCTCCTGGTAAATACATCCAGGGTGCAGATGTCATCACACGTCTTGGAGAATATCTCAAACCCCTGGCCGAACGCTGGCTGGTGGTCGGAGACAAGTTTGTCTTAAATTTTGCCCAGTCCGCGCTGGAGAAAAGCTTCCAGGATGCCGGACTGGCTCTGGAAATCGCGCCATTTGGCGGCGAATGTTCGCAAAATGAAATCGATCGTCTGCGTATCGTCGCAGATAAAGCGCAGTGCGGCGCCGTTCTCGGCATCGGCGGCGGCAAAACGCTGGATACCGCGAAAGCGCTGGCCCACTTTATGGATGTCCCGGTCGCTATCGCGCCGACCATCGCCTCTACCGATGCCCCCTGTAGCGCGCTTTCCGTGATCTACACCGATGCAGGCGAGTTTGAACGCTATCTGATGCTGCCGCGTAACCCGAATATGGTGATTGTTGATACCAAAATCGTCGCGGGCGCGCCCGCGCGTCTGCTGGCTGCCGGTATCGGCGATGCGCTGGCGACCTGGTTTGAAGCGCGCGCCTGTTCACGCAGCGGCGCGACCACGATGGCGGGCGGCAAGTGTACACAGGCGGCGCTCGCGCTGGCGGAGTTGTGCTATAACACGCTGATCGAAGAGGGTGAAAAGGCCATGCTGGCGGCTGAGCAGCATGTCGTCACGCCGGCGCTGGAACGCGTGATTGAAGCCAACACTTACCTGAGCGGCGTCGGTTTTGAAAGCGGCGGTCTGGCGGCGGCGCATGCCATACATAACGGCCTGACGGCGATTCCAGACGCGCATCACTACTATCACGGTGAGAAAGTGGCGTTCGGCACGCTGACGCAACTGGTACTGGAAAACGCGCCGGTTGAAGAGATCGAAACCGCTGCGGCGTTGTGCCATTCCGTTGGCCTGCCGATCACGCTGGCGCAACTGGATATTAAGCAGGACATTCCGGCGAAGATGCGCACGGTGGCGGAAGCCTCCTGCGCAGAAGGCGAAACCATTCACAACATGCCTGGCGGCGCCACGCCGGATCAGGTTTACGCCGCCCTGCTGGTTGCCGACCAGTACGGTCAGCGTTTCCTGCAAGAGTGGGAATAACGGTCAGGAGAGACAAAAAGCCCGCAGATCGTGCGGGCTTTTTTTATTTGCCGGATGGCGCTGACGCTTATCCGGCCTACACATTTTACTGAGATGGCTTACAGCAAATCGAAACGATCCAGGTTCATCACTTTCACCCATGCTGCGACGAAATCCTTCACAAATTTCTCACGCGCATCGCTGCTGGCGTAAACTTCTGCCAGGGCACGCAGTACCGAGTTAGAACCGAATACCAGGTCTGCGCGGGTAGCCGTGAATTTCACCTCACCACTCAGGCGATCGCGGCCTTCGAACAGCTCTTTCGATTCGTCCGCCGCTTTCCACTCGTTACGCATATCCAGCAGATTCACAAAGAAATCATTGCTGAGTACGCCCGGACGGTCGGTAAACACGCCATTCTGGCTGCCATCAAAGTTAGCGCCCAGAACGCGCATCCCACCCACCAGCGCCGTCATCTCCGGCGCGGTCAGCGTCAGTTGCTGCGCTTTATCAATCAGCAGTGACTCGGTGGTCGACACATCAAGCCGTGCGCGATAGTTACGGAAGCCGTCTGCGATCGGTTCGAGAAGCTCAAACATCTCGATATCCGTCTGATCCTGACGTGCATCCACACGGCCCGGCGCGAACGGCACACTGATGCTGACGCCCGCCGCACTTGCTGCCTGCTCCACACCGACGACGCCCGCAAGGACGATGATATCGGCCAGAGATGCCTTCCCGGACGATTTCTGAATCTCTTCCAGAACCGGCAGAACGCGCGCCGCAGCGGCGTTCACATCCCAGTCTCGCTGCGGCGCTAAAGCCAGGCGAGCGCCGTTGGCGCCGCCACGTTTATCGCCGCCACGGAAGGTTGACGCAGATGCCCATGCAACCGACACCAGTTCGCTGACGGAAAGCCCGGACGCGGCAATCGCGGCCTTCAGGTTGACGATGTCTTCCTGGCTCGGATTAAATACCGGCTGCGGCAGCGGGTCCTGCCAAATCAGATCTTCTTTCGGTACTTCCGGCCCGATATAGCGCGCTTTTGGCCCCATATCCCTGTGCGTCAGTTTGAACCATGCGCGGGCGAATGCTTCGTTAAACGCCTGCGGATCGTTGAGGAAACGACGGGAAATTTTCTCGAATTCTGGATCGAAACGCAGCGTCAGGTCAGTCACCAGCATGGTGGGTTTACGTTTCTTCGACGGATCGAACGGATCGGGAATGATTTCTGGCGCATCAACCGCTTCGAACTGGATCGCGCCCGCCGGGCTGCGCGTCTGCACCCACTCGTATTTGAACAGGTTTTCGAAGAAGTAATTACTCCACTGGGTCGGCGTCTGCGACCAGACCACTTCCAGGCCCGAGGTAATCGCATCGCCGCCTACGCCGCTGCCGTAGTCACTGCTCCAGCCCAGCCCCTGCAATTCAATCGGCGCGGCTTCTGGATCAACGCCAACATGGGACGCCGCCGCCGCACCGTGGGTTTTACCCAGCGTGTGACCGCCGCCAATCAGCGCCACGGTTTCTTCGTCGTTCATGCCCATATTGCCGAACGTCGCGCGGATAGCCGCAGCGGCGGAAAGCGGTTCACCGCTGTGATCCGGCCCTTCCGGGTTAACGTAGATAAGCCCCATTTCGGTAGCGCCTAACGGCGCTTTCGCCAGCGCTTCGGGATGACGGTGCGTCAGCCAGGCTTTCTCATCCCCCCAGTTCACATCAAGATCCGGTTCCCACACATCTTCACGCCCGGCACCAAAACCGAACGTACGGAAACCGGAGTTCTCCAGCGCTACGTTACCCGCCAGAATAAACAGGTCGGCCCAGGAGATTTTCTGGCCATATTTCTGCTTGACAGGCCACAGCAGACGACGCGCCTTATCCAGGCTGACGTTGTCCGGCCAGGAGTTCAGCGGTGCAAAACGCTGCTGCCCGCGTCCGGCGCCGCCGCGCCCGTCGACGGAACGATAAGTGCCCGCACCATGCCATGCCATACGAATAAACAGACCGGCATAGCTGCCCCAGTCCGCAGGCCACCACGGCTGAGAATCGGACAGGAGAGCTTTAAGATCCCCTTTCAGGGCGGAATAGTCGAGTTTGCTAAATTCTTTGCGGTAGTCGAAGTCCTCACCCAGCGGGTTCGAACGGTTGGAGTGCTGATTCAAAAGATCTACACGGAGTTGGTTAGGCCACCAGTCGTGGCTGCTGGTGCCAGCACCCGCGCTACGGTCGTGGCTGCCCTGATGGAAAGGGCACTTCCCGGTAGACAATGAATTATGGGTATCGTCAGACATGCTCATCTATATGCTCCCTCTACAGTGTTATCGTTACGATATACATCACCAACGATAAGATATAGTTGAAATAACCCACAGATTCGATAGCTAATATCTTTTAAATTTATGTATCAGGCGTCAGATC
This sequence comes from Citrobacter sp. CK180, assembly GCF_030333655.1. Lineage (NCBI taxonomy): Bacteria > Pseudomonadati > Pseudomonadota > Gammaproteobacteria > Enterobacterales > Enterobacteriaceae > Citrobacter > Citrobacter sp. CK180. The sequence goes on from NZ_JAOWFM010000040.1 coordinate 31,041, forward strand.
AAAATGTGCATAAAAAAGCCCTCCGAAGAGGGCTAATCATGTTACAGGCCGGGCCGCACACCCAACGTGTGGCAAATGGCGTAACTCATTTCAGCGCGGTTCAGGGTGTAGAAGTGGAAATCTTTCACGCCTTCACGGCTTAAGATCTTCACCATGTCCATCGCGATATTCGCCCCAACCAGCTTGCGGGTTTCCGCATCGTCATCCAGGCCGTCAAACATCTGTGACATCCACGCCGGAATGCGCACGTTAGTCATATCAGCGAATTTCTTCGCCTGCTTAAAGTTGGAGACCGGCAGAATGCCCGGAATAATTTCGACATCAATACCCGCAGAGACGCAGCGATCGCGAAAACGCAGGTAGCTTTCCACATCGAAGAAAAACTGGGTAATTGCGCGGTTAGCGCCAGCATCGACTTTGCGTTTCAGGTTGAGCAGATCCGCCTGCGCGCTTTTCGCTTCCGGGTGGACTTCCGGGTAAGCGGCGACGGAGATATCAAAATCGGCAACCTCTTTCAGTAAGCTGACCAGGTCAGCGGCATACATATCCGGCTTGCCGCTCCCCGGCGGCAGGTCGCCGCGCAGGGCAACAATATGGCGGATACCGTTATTCCAGTAATCCTGGGCAATGGTACGCAGTTCATCGCGGGTGGCGTCGATGCAGGTCAGGTGCGGCGCGGCTTCCAGGCCCGTACGCTCTTTAATGCCTTTGATGATGCTGTGCGTACGGTCGCGCTCACCGGAGTTGGCACCGTAGGTCACGGAGACAAACTTCGGTTTCAGGCTGCTCAGTCGATCGATAGAGTTCCACAGGGTTTGCTCCATTTCACTGGTGCGCGGCGGGAAAAACTCGAACGAAACATTAATCTGACCCTGAACTTCCGCCAGGCTCTGATTCAGGGCTTCCCGCTGGTTGGCGTGAAAAAAGCTCATACCTTACCTCATCAATCGCATGTCATTATATGTTGTGTTGTGAACATCTATCCGTTTAGACGTCTGGATGTAAAAATGACCGAAAAGTGGGATGCCGTCAACAGAAAAATCACTGTTAAAGGTGAGGAATACTCAGACAACGTGAAAAAAATTCAAATCAGTCCGAAATAATGAAGGATTGCATCGCAAGTGTATTTAACCACCGCAACCGTACAGCGTTCTCAGGCAGCATCACCAGCCCGGCACGAATACGTAATTCAGTGTCGCTAAGTGCACGGAATATCACGCCCTGGCGCTGAATAGCGGCAAACGAGCCCGGGAGCAAACTCAGGCCATCACCGTGGGCGATTCGCGCGAGCAGCACATCATGTTCCAGCGGTTCTTCAAGGCAGGAGGGGGCGTAACCAGCGCGACGGAAAATGTGCCGGGTGTAGTCAAAAAAGGCCGGATTACGTTCCCGTTTGAACCAGAACAGCGGGCGGTGGTTAAGCGCAGCTAAGGAGAGCGACGTCAGGCTCGCTTCCGGCCAGACGGAGGGTAATGCGGCAATCAACGGTTCTTGCCAGTCGAGCGGCGTGACGGTTAACCCTGTGGCCTCAAGCGGCAGCGCCACCAGCGCCGCATCCAGTTTCCCCCGACGTACCTGACGTACCAGTTCAGGCGAACCATGACGCACAATATGCAGCCTCTCCACACGCGTATTCAGCTGCGCCTCCAGGGGGGCAAAAATCCCCTGCTCAAACGCGGTGCTCAGCCCTAAACGCAGCGATTGCGCGCCGGTTTGCGCCAGTTGATTCAGCGCAGCATACGTTTTGTCCTGCTGCGCCAGCAGCGGGCGGACGATTTCCAGCGCGCGCAGACCCTCATCCGTCAGCGTGAGTCCACGAGTATGACGGACAAAAAGCGTCACCCCCAGACGTTCTTCAAGCTGGCGAATATGGCGGCTCAGCGGCGGTTGCGACATAAACAGTCGCTGTGCCGCGCGGCTCATATTGTTCTCTTCCGCCACCACGGCAAAGTAGCGTAGCAGGCGGATATCCAGAGAGTGCAGAGGGGATGTTGTCATACCGAAAAGGTATCACGGAAACGGTATTATCCAAATCATTCCGCGCCCCCTATCCTCACGCCACAGACTCCAGACAAACGAGGAATACACTATGCATTCAGAACGCTTTATTACCGGTCAGAAAATGCTGCAACAGGTGGATGGCAAGGGTGGCGATGCGGTGATCGAAAGTTTGCAAGACGTTGCGCCAGATTTTGCCCGCTATCTGATCGAATTTCCGTTTGGCGATATCTATTCCCGGCCAGGGCTGGATTTACGCAGTCGGGAAATCGCAACCGTCGCCGCGTTAACCGCGCTGGGCAACGCCACGCCGCAGTTGAAGGTACATATTGCCGCCGCGCGACATGTGGGGTTAACGCAGGAGGAAATTATCGAAGTGATAATGCAGATGGCGGTTTATGCCGGTTTCCCGGCTGCGCTGAACGGTCTGTTCGCCGCAAAAGAGGTGTTTGCAACTCGGTGAAGCACCGGGTGGCGGCGTTGCCTTATCCGGCCTACATATTCCGTAGACCAGATAAACGCAGCGCCATCCGGCAACAAACACTACAGCAGCTGCGCCAGGCGGTTGATATCCGACTGAATCGCCCCGGCGGTGACGTCACGACCGGCTCCCGGCCCGCGGATCACCAGCGGATTGTCGCGATACCAGCGGCTTTCGATGGCAAAGACGTTATCGCACGGCAGCAGCGCCGCCAGCGGATGTTCCGGGCGCACCGCTTCAACGCCAACGCGCGCTTTACCGTTGGCGTCGAAACGCGCCACGTAGCGCAGCACCAGCCCCATTTCACGAGCGGCTTCCAGACGCTGTACCATCTGCTCATTCAGCTCATCGCCATTTTCAAAGAAGTGATCGACAGATCCCTCTTCGCAGTGTGTGGGCACCAGCGATTCAACGCGCACCTGGTCCGGTTCGATGTCGTAACCCGCTTCACGCGCCAGAATCACCAGCTTGCGCATCACATCTTTACCAGAAAGGTCAACACGCGGGTCCGGCTCGGTCAGCCCCTGCTGCCAGGCCTGATCCACCAGATCGGTAAACGGTATGGAACCGTCAAATTGCAGGAACAGCCACGACAGCGTGCCGGAGAAGATCCCGCTGATCGACAGAATGGCATCGCCGCTGTCAATCAGATCGCGCACCGTATAGTTGATCGGCAGGCCCGCGCCGACGGTCGCGTTATACAGCCAGTGACGCCCGGTTTTTTCGAACGCGTCGTGGATCTGGCGATATTTATCGCTGGTGCTCGCCCCCGCCAGTTTATTGGCGCTGATGACGTGGAAACCGTGGCTGGCGAAATCAAGATACTGATCGGCCAGTTGCTCGCTGGCGGTGACATCCAGCACCACCAGATCGTCATACGGGTGAGCGCGCATCCACAGGAACAGCGACTCTTCATCCTGCTCAATCGCTTCGTCATTGAAGAACGCCAGCGCACGGCTGGCATCCAGCCCTTCGTAGTTCAGCAGGCTGCGACGGCTATCCACCACGCCCGCCAGGACAAATTCAAACCCGGTACGCGCGGAGAGCGTGCTCTGCTCGCGGGCAAACAGTTCCAGCCAGCGGGAACCGATGTTGCCTTTGCCGAACAGCACCAGGCCGATGCGTTTTTCCGCGCGGAAAATAGACTGGTGCAGCCCCTGAATCAGGCTTTCGGTCGGGCCGGTGCGCAGTACGGCCACCAGGCTAATCCCCTCTTCCGACTGCCAGGTAAATTCAACCGGCTGGCCTTTCAGCTGTTGCCAGAAGCGGTGGCAGTGCAGCGGGTTACGGGTGACGCCAGCGCCAACCATCGCGACCAGCGCCAGCCCCTGACGCAGGCGCAATTCGCCCGGCAGCCCCGCTTCATCAAGAATTTTTAATGCGCTATCAGCGACTTCAGAGGTGTAGCAGAATTGCAGCAGATGGCGATCGTTATGCACGCCAACCGCCAGCGGACGCACCTGCGCCCGTTTCAGAATCTGGTCGACGTCTCTCCAGGCCAGTTTAAAGTCCTGGCTGGCGGGCACCTGAAACTCAATCAGGCAAACGTCATCATGGCTGGTGACGATACGCGCCCCGGTGCCGGACGCCAGCACGCGTTCAATGCGCGTGGACCCCTGATCCGGCGTGTAGCTACAGCGCAACTGCAAATCGATATCGCTGCCGGAAACCGGCTGTAGGGTACGGGCATGCAGAACCGGCGCGGCCAGACGCGCCAGCTCGCTGGCTTCATCCAGACGCAGCAGCGGCAGCAGGCAGGCATCTTTCACTTTACGCGGGTCGGCGCTGTAAACCCCGGCCACATCGCTCCAGATGGTGACGCGGGAAACCCCCGCCAGCGCGCCAATTTGCGTGGCGGAATAGTCAGAACCGTTACGGCCCAGCAGCACCGTCTCGCCCGCATTGCTGCGACTGATAAAACCGGTAACGACCAGACGTTTGCCTGGATGCTGCACCAGCAACTGTTGCAGTAACGGGTAAGAGAGACCTTCATCTACCTGCGGCTGCGCGGCGCGTTCAGCGCGTAAAAACTCACGCGCGTCCAGCCATGCCGACGCCAGTCCTTGCTCATTCAGCACTGCGGACATCAGACGCGCAGACCAGATTTCACCATGCCCGACGACTTCGGCATAAACGGCATCGGTCACGCCGCTGTCGAGCAGCGCGGCAAGACGCTCCAGATCGCTAATGAAAGCGCTGATCAGGCCATCCGCAACGTCAGCGGGAAGCAGCCCGCTGATCAGATCGCTCTGATAGCGGCGTAACGTCTGTTGCACCTGATGCGCGGAGAGGCGGTCGGTCTGGCTTAACTTCAGCCAGCTAATCAACTGGTTGGTGGTACTACCGGCGGCGGAAACAACCATCATATCGTCAGGCTGCGAGTACTCCGCCATAATGCCTGCGACACGCAGATAACATTTCACGTCTGCCAGACTACTGCCACCAAATTTATGCAGTTGACGACCCTTCGCCCCTGCCTGCGCAATCACACTCATGTTTACCCCTTGTTTGCAGCCCGGAAGCCATTTTCCAGGTCGGCAATTAAATCTTCGCCATCTTCAATACCGGTGGAGATACGCAGCAGCGTCTCTGAAATTCCGGCGGCAGCACGCGCTTCTGGCGACATGCCTGCATGTGTCATCGTTGCGGCGTGGGAGATCAGGCTTTCAACACCCCCTAAGGATTCCGCCAGCGTAAACAATGACAGCCCGCCCAGGAAACGACGCAGCGTCTGCTCATCGCCATCCAGTTCAAAACTCAACATTGCGCCAAAGCCTTTTTGCTGGCGCGCGGCAATCTCGTGCCCTTGATTATCCGGCAGCGACGGATGGTACAGTTTTTTCACCAGCGGCTGGGTTTGCAGATAGTCCACAATGGCCTGGGCATTGCGCTGAGCCACGTCCATTCGCGGCACCAGAGTACGCAGCCCACGTAGCAGCAGATAGCTATCAAACGCGCCGCCGGTGACGCCAATATTATTGGCCCACCATGCCAGTTCGGTGACAATCTCTGGATCTTTCGCAATCACCACGCCAGCCACCACATCCGAATGGCCGTTTAAATATTTCGTGCATGAATGCAACACCAGATCGGCGCCCAACGCCAGCGGATTTTGCAGCGCAGGGCTTAAAAACGTGTTGTCCACAACGCTCACCGCGCCCGCTTCTCGCGACAGCTGGCAGATTTTCGCAATATCCACCACGCGTAACAACGGATTACTGGGGCTTTCCACCAGCACCAGCTTCGGTTTTTCCGCCAGCGCCGCTTTCAGCGCCTGCTCATCGCCTTGATCGACAAACAGCACGCGATAACAGCCCCGCTTCGCCAGGCTGTCAAACAGGCGATAGCTACCGCCGTAGCAGTCGTGCGGCGCCACCAGCAGATCGCCCGGCTTCAGGAACACGGTCGTCACCAGCAGAATGGCCGACATCCCGGTATTGGTCAGCACCGCGCCCGTACCGCCCTCCAGCTCCGCCAGCGCGCGCTGAACCACATCACGCGTCGGATTTCCACGTCGCGAATAGTCATGGGCGCGAGGTTCATTAAAACCGGTGAAGTTATAGGTGCTGGAAAGGTGAATCGGCGGGACAACGCAACCGTACTGCTCGTCGTCATTTAACCCGCTACGCACTGCGATGGTGGCCTGTTTACGCGTCATGTTGAGAAGTTCCTGGGCTGAATCGGTGAAAAGTCAGGCACCAGAGTAAACATTGTTACAATAGACGTCAATACATCTGGACATCTAAACTTCTTTGCGTATAGATTGAGCAAACTGGAAATAGCCGTTAAAATTATATGCATTAGCGCACATCTACAGACGCTTAACCCGTGTCACGATATCGCCTGTACGGTAAACTATGCGGGATTACGGCCAGGCACGACGATTCTGGCCCTTAACTAATGACGAGAAGATTAAAGGTATCTCATGGCTGAATGGAGCGGCGAATATATCAGCCCATACGCTGAGCACGGTAAGAAGAGTGAGCAAGTCAAAAAGATTACGGTTTCCATTCCTCTGAAGGTGTTAAAAATCCTCACCGATGAACGCACGCGTCGTCAGGTGAACAACCTGCGTCACGCCACCAACAGCGAACTGCTGTGTGAAGCGTTTCTGCATGCCTTTACCGGGCAACCATTGCCGAACGATGAAGACTTGCGTAAAGAGCGCAGTGATGAAATACCGGAAGAGGCCAAAATCATCATGCGTGAACTGGGGATCGACCCGGATACGTGGGAGTATTGATTTTTTTGCCGGATAGCGGCGGAAGGATTCAGTACCGCAGGTACTGATAAGCGTCAACGCCATCAGGCAAAGACAAAAAAAGCGCCTTTCGGCGCTTTTTTCTTTGACAGCAATAACTTATTTGCTGCCCGGGATGCTGAAACGCTTGTTGAAGCGGTCAACACGGCCACCGGTAGCAACATCACGCTGTTTGCCAGTGTAGAACGGGTGGCATTTACCGCACACGTCCAGGTTCAGGTCGTGACCTGCAGTAGAGCGGATTTTGATGACATTACCGCAAGAGCAGTTTGCAGTAATTTCTTCGTATTTCGGGTGAATATCTTTTTTCATGGGGAAACCTCGGTTTAAGGCCGCGTCGCTCTTCCAGCCCTAACGCCAGACACCACGCGATGTTGATAGTATAGGTCGATGATACAAATGTGTATCAAAGGCGGCGAATCATACAGAATTTGACCAGCGTATGCAAACTGATCCGCGCTCCCTCATCACAATGTGTATACTAACCCGCCAGAATTCAAGTCAGCCAGGATGATTACATGCCCGTCGCGCACGTTGCCTTGCCCGTTCCGCTACCCCGCACCTTTGACTATCTCTTGCCAGAAGGCATGACCGTCAAAGCCGGGTGTCGGGTGCGCGTGCCGTTTGGCAAACAGCAGGAACGCGTCGGGATTGTGGTGTCGGTCAGCGAGCAAAGCGAACTGCCGCTTAACGAACTGAAAGCGGTCGTTGAGGTACTGGACAGCGAGCCGGTCTTTTCACCCTCCGTCTGGCGTTTGCTGCTTTGGGCGGCGGATTACTACCACCATCCAATGGGTGACGTTCTGTTTCACGCTCTGCCGATTTTGCTGCGCCAGGGGAAACCCGCCAGCAACGCGCCGATGTGGTACTGGTTTGCCACCGAAGACGGCCACGCTATCGATCTCAATAGCCTGAAGCGTTCGCCTAAACAGCAACAGGCGCTGGCCGCGCTGCGGCAGGGGAAAATCTGGCGCGACCAGGTGGCGGATCTTGAATTTAATGACGCGGCGCTCCAGGCGCTGCGTAAAAAAGGACTGTGCGAGCTGGCGAGCGAAACGCCCGGCTTTAGCGACTGGCGCACCCATTACGCCGTCTGTGGCGATCGGCTGCGTCTCAATACCGAACAGGCCACCGCCGTTGGCGCCATCCACAGCGCGTCGGACAGCTTTTCTGCCTGGCTGCTGGCAGGCGTTACGGGTTCCGGTAAAACAGAGGTCTATCTCAGCGTACTGGAAAACGTCCTCGCTCAGGGCAAACAGGCGCTGGTGATGGTGCCGGAAATTGGCCTGACGCCGCAAACCATCGCCCGCTTTCGCGAGCGCTTCAACGCCCCCGTCGAAGTTCTGCACTCCGGGTTAAATGACAGCGAACGTCTCTCAGCCTGGCTGAAAGCCAAAAACGGCGAGGCGGCGATTGTCATCGGCACCCGCTCATCGTTGTTTACGCCGTTTAAAAACCTCGGCGTCATTGTGATCGACGAAGAGCATGACAGCTCCTATAAGCAGCAGGAAGGCTGGCGTTACCACGCCCGCGACCTGGCGGTATACCGCGCTCACAGCGAACAAATCCCGATTATTCTCGGCTCGGCAACACCGGCGCTGGAGACGTTATGCAACGTGCGACAAAAAAAGTACCGCATGCTGCGCCTGACGCGCCGGGCAGGCAACGCACGCCCTGCCCTCCAGCATGTGCTGGATTTAAAAGGCCAGAAGATCCAGGCCGGGCTGGCTCCCGCGCTTATCGCCCGTATGCGTCAGCACCTGCAGGCAGATAACCAGGTCATTCTCTTCCTTAACCGCCGGGGATTTGCTCCTGCGCTGTTATGCCACGACTGCGGCTGGATTGCCGAATGTCCGCGCTGCGATCACTACTACACGTTGCACCAGGCGCAACACCACCTGCGCTGTCACCATTGCGACAGCCAGCGCCCGATACCGCGTCAGTGCCCTTCCTGCGGCTCCACGCATATGGTGCCGGTTGGGTTAGGGACAGAACAGCTTGAGCAGGCGTTGGCGCCCTTCTTTCCCGGCGTGCCGGTCTCGCGCATCGACCGCGACACCACCAGCCGTAAAGGCGCGCTGGAGCAGCATCTGGCGGAAGTCCATCGCGGCGGCGCGCGCATTTTGATCGGCACGCAAATGCTGGCGAAAGGGCACCATTTCCCGGACGTCACCCTGGTAGCGCTGCTGGACGTTGACGGCGCGCTGTTCTCAGCGGATTTCCGTTCGGCGGAACGTTTTGCCCAGCTTTACACTCAGGTTTCCGGCCGCGCCGGACGCGCCGGAAAACAGGGCGAGGTGGTATTGCAGACCCACCATCCAGAGCACCCTTTGCTGCAAACCTTGCTGCACAAAGGCTATGACGCTTTTGCTGAACAGGCGCTGGCCGAGCGGCAAACGCTGCAACTTCCGCCGTGGACCAGCCATGTGATTGTGCGGGCGGAAGATCATAACAACCAGCAGGCGCCGGTGTTCCTGCAACAGTTGCGTAATCTGATTCAGGCCAGCCCGCTTGCGGATGACAAGCTCTGGGTATTAGGCCCGGTGCCTGCGCTCGCGCCAAAACGCGGCGGCCGCTACCGTTGGCAAATTTTGTTGCAGCATCCGTCGCGAATTCGTCTGCAACATATCGTCAGCGGCACGCTGGCGCTCATCAATACGCTACCCGAATCCCGCAAGGTTAAATGGGTGCTGGATGTCGATCCCATTGAGGGATAACGGGTCACGATGCGAGGCGGATCGTAAAATTAAATATCCATCACACTTTTTATGAAAATTCTGTAACCGCTTCCATTAACTATCTGATAAAAATGTTTTCGATGTGAGTTAAACAAGGATAGTTCTGCGCCTGATTTCCCAGGCGAGGAGAGAGTGTGAAACCGAAGAAACAGGTTGCTGCCGCTACAATGAAAGATGTTGCTATGAAGGCGAAAGTCTCAACAGCAACCGTGTCCCGTGCGTTAATGAACCCGGATAAAGTCTCCCAGTCGACCCGTAACCGGGTTGAACAGGCGGCGATGGAGGTGGGATATTTACCGCAATCAATGGGGCGAAATAGCAAACGGAATGAATCACGCACCATCCTGGTGATCGTCCCGGATATTTGTGATCCCTTTTTCAGTGAAATCATCCGGGGCATTGAGGTTACCGCCGCAAGCCACGGATATCTGGTGTTGATTGGTGACTGCGCGCACCAGAATCAGCAAGAAAAGACCTTTATCAATTTGATCATCACCAAACAAATTGATGGCATGTTATTGCTCGGTTCACGCCTGCCGTTCGACGCCAGCATTGAAGAACAACGAAATCTGCCGCCGATGGTGATGGCCAACGAATTCGCGCCGGAGCTGGAGCTGCCTACCGTTCATATTGATAACCTGACTGCGGCCTTTAACGCCGTGAATTATCTGCATGAACAGGGGCACCAGCGTATCGGATGCATTGCCGGGCCAGAGGAGATGCCGCTGTGCCACTACCGTCTGCAAGGCTATGTGCAGGCGCTGCGTCGCTGCGGCATTACCGTCGACCCGCATTATATCGCCCGGGGCGATTTCACCTACGAGGCGGGCGGTCACGCGCTGCAACAGCTGCTTGCGCTTCCGCAGCCTCCGACCGCCGTGTTCTGTCACAGCGACGTTATGGCGCTCGGCGCGCTCTCCTGGGCCAAACGTCATGGTCTGAAAGTCCCTGACGATCTGTCCATCATTGGCTTTGATAACATTGCGCTGGCGGAATTTTGCGACCCGCCTCTGACGACGGTTTCACAGCCGCGCTTCGATATCGGGCGCGAAGCAATGCTGCTCTTGCTCGACCAGTTACAGGGGCAAAATGTCAGCAGCGGCTCGCGCTTGCTGGACTGCGAGTTAATTATTCGTGGTTCGACGCGAGCCTTAACTTAAACCTTTAAGACTCACCTATCTGGTCAAAAGCCCGCCGCTTAAGTAACATGGCGGGCTGACGAACGAATAAATACAGCGAAACGATAGTGGCACAACGAGATTATGTACGTCGCGGTCAACCGGCACCTTCGCGGCGCAAAAAGAGCACCTCACGGAAAAAGCAACGCAACACGCCTGCGGTTTCACCCGCAATGGTCGCTATTGCGGCGGCTGTCCTTGTGGCCTTTATCGGGGGTCTGTACTTCATTACTCATCACAAAAAAGAAGAGTCCGAAACGCTGCAAAGCCAGAAAGTGACCGGCAACGGGCTGCCGCCGAAGCCGGAAGAGCGCTGGCGCTACATTAAAGAGCTGGAAAGCCGCCAGCCGGGCGTGCGTGCGCCAACCGAGCCTTCTGCGGGCGGCGAAGTGATGAACCCGGAGCAGCTCACCAGCGAGCAGCGTCAGCTACTGGCGCAAATGCAGGCGGATATGCGCCAGCAACCGACCCAGCTTAACGAAGTGCCGTGGAACGAACAGACGCCTGAACAGCGTCAGCAGACATTGCAGCGCCAGCGTCAGGCACAGCAGCAGTGGGCTAACACCCAGCCGGTTCAACAGCCGCGTACGCAGCCACGCGTGACGGAGCAACCGTACCAACAGCCACAGCAGCAACCGCGTACGGCGCAGACTGCGCCTGCACAGCAGCCACGCCAGACGCAGCAGCCGAAACAGACGACATCCCAGCAGCCTTATCAGGACCTGTTGCAGACGCCTGCGCACACCACGACTTCTCAGCCTAAAACGCAGCAGGCCGCGCCGATCGCGCGTGAACCTGAAGCGCCAAAACAGACAGCAGAGAAAAAAGATGAACGTCGCTGGATGGTGCAATGCGGCTCCTTCAAAGGCGCCGAGCAAGCGGAAACCGTGCGCGCCCAGTTGGCTTTTGAAGGCTTTGACTCCAAAATCACCACCAACAACGGGTGGAATCGTGTGGTCATCGGCCCAGTCAAAGGCAAAGAGAATGCAGACAGCACCCTTAACCGCCTGAAGATGGCGGGTCACACAAACTGCATTCGACTCGCCTCCGGGGGTTGAAACCCCCAAAATCCCCCCCATTTATATTTGCATTATGCCCCGTACCGCGTGCGGGGCCTGTATTCTGCATTTGTAACCAAGGGGTCTGCTCGTGACAACAATAGTAAGCGTACGCCGTAACGGCCATGTGGTAATCGCCGGTGATGGTCAGGCCACACTGGGCAATACCGTAATGAAAGGCAACGTGAAGAAAGTTCGCCGTCTGTACAACGATAAAGTCATTGCGGGCTTTGCAGGGGGAACGGCAGACGCATTCACGCTGTTCGAACTGTTTGAGCGTAAACTGGAAATGCATCAGGGCCACCTGGTCAAAGCCGCCGTTGAACTGGCGAAAGACTGGCGTACTGACCGTATGCTACGCAAGCTCGAAGCGCTGCTGGCCGTCGCAGATGAAACCGCTTCACTGATCATCACGGGTAATGGCGATGTCATACAGCCGGAAAATGATCTGATTGCTATCGGCTCCGGTGGTCCCTACGCCCAGGCTGCGGCACGCGCACTGCTAGAAAATACCGAACTGGGCGCCCGCGAAATTGCTGAAAAGGCGTTGGATATTGCAGGCGATATCTGCATTTACACCAACCACTTCCACACCATTGAAGAATTACCGTCTAAAGCGTAAGGATCTCCCATGTCTGAAATGACCCCACGCGAAATCGTCAGCGAACTGAACAAGCACATCATTGGCCAGGACAACGCCAAGCGTTCCGTGGCGATTGCACTGCGTAACCGCTGGCGCCGCATGCAGCTCAACGAAGAGCTGCGCCATGAAGTGACGCCAAAAAATATTCTGATGATCGGCCCGACCGGCGTAGGTAAAACCGAAATCGCGCGTCGCCTGGCAAAACTGGCCAACGCGCCGTTCATCAAAGTTGAAGCGACAAAATTCACCGAAGTCGGTTATGTGGGTAAAGAAGTGGATTCCATTATCCGCGACCTGACCGACTCCGCGATCAAAATGGTGCGCGTTCAGTCTATTGAGAAAAACCGCTACCGCGCAGAAGAAATGGCGGAAGAGCGTATTCTCGACGCGCTGATCCCTCCGGCGAAAAATAACTGGGGTCAGGCTGAGCAACAGCAAGAGCCGTCCGCCGCGCGCCAGGCATTCCGCAAAAAACTGCGTGAAGGCCAGCTCGACGATAAAGAAATTGAGATCAATCTCGCAGCCGCACCGATGGGCGTTGAAATTATGGCGCCTCCGGGAATGGAAGAGATGACCAGCCAGTTGCAGTCCATGTTCCAGAACCTGGGCGGCCAGAAACAAAAACCGCGTAAGCTGAAAATCAAAGACGCGATGAAGCTGCTGATTGAAGAAGAAGCGGCCAAACTGGTAAACCCGGAAGAGCTGAAACAGGAAGCTATCGACGCCGTTGAACAGCACGGAATCGTGTTTATCGACGAAATCGACAAAATCTGTAAACGCGGCGAATCCTCTGGCCCGGACGTTTCCCGCGAAGGCGTACAGCGCGACCTGCTGCCGCTGGTAGAAGGCTGCACCGTCTCTACCAAGCACGGTATGGTGAAAACCGACCACATCCTGTTTATCGCCTCCGGCGCGTTCCAGGTGGCGAAACCGTCTGATCTGATCCCCGAGTTGCAGGGGCGTCTGCCGATTCGCGTTGAGCTGAAAGCGCTGACGACGGAAGATTTCGAACGCATTCTCACCGAGCCGAACGCGTCCGTTACCGTTCAGTACAAAGCGCTGATGGCGACTGAAGGCGTGGACATCGAGTTTACCGAATCCGGCATCAAACGCATTGCCGAAGCGGCATGGCAGGTAAACGAAACCACCGAAAACATCGGTGCGCGTCGTCTGCATACCGTTCTGGAACGTCTGATGGAAGATATCTCCTATGACGCCAGCGATCTGAATGGTCAGAGCATAACAATTGATGCGGAATATGTGAGCAAACATCTGGATGCGCTGGTCGCAGATGAAGATCTGAGTCGTTTTATCCTATAATCGCGTTCAATGCATTTTCATCACTGTTGATGGGGCTGAAAAGCCCCATTTTTATTGGCGCTAAATATGACTGAACAACAACAAATTAGCCGCTCCCAGGCCTGGCTGGAAAGTTTACGACCGAAAACGCTGCCGCTCGCGTTTGCGGCAATCATCGTCGGTACAGCGCTGGCATGGTGGCAAGGGTACTTCGATCCCCTGGTTGCGCTGCTGGCGTTGATCACCGCCGGGCTGCTGCAAATTTTATCGAACCTTGCCAACGATTATGGCGACGCCGTCAAAGGCAGTGATAAGCCTGACCGCATCGGGCCGCTGCGCGGGATGCAAAAAGGGGTGATCACCCGGCAGGAGATGAAGCGGGCGCTGATCATTACCGTGGCGCTGATTTGCCTCTCCGGTCTGGCGCTGGTGGCTGTTGCATGTCATACGCTGGCGGATTTTGTCGGATTCCTGGTGCTGGGCGGCCTGTCGATTATCGCCGCGATTACCTACACCGTCGGGAACCGTCCTTACGGCTATATTGGTCTGGGCGACATTTCCGTGCTGGTGTTCTTTGGCTGGCTCAGCGTAATGGGCAGCTGGTATCTACAGGCGCATACGCTCATTCCTGCGCTTATCTTACCTGCTACCGCCTGCGGACTGCTGGCGACCGCCGTGCTCAACATCAACAATCTGCGCGATATCAACAGCGATAAAGAAAACGGTAAAAACACGCTGGTGGTACGTTTAGGCGCGGTTAACGCACGTCGTTATCACGCCTGCCTGTTGATGGGGTCACTGGTCTGCCTGGCGCTGTTTAACCTGATTTCACTGCAAAGCCTGTGGGGATGGCTGTTCATCCTGGCCGCACCGTTACTGATTAAACAGGCGCGTTATGTGATGCGCGAAATGGAACCCGCTGCGATGCGTCCGATGCTGGAACGTACCGTTAAAGCCGCGCTGTTGACTAACCTGCTGTTTGTCGTCGGGATTTTCTTAAGCCAGTGGGCGGTTTAACTGACAAATATCAATGAACAATTGATGATTTTGCAAACAGTACGCATAGCGCGATATACTAAAAATTCTCGCAGCAACTGAACGTTAAGCCTATGAAATACGATACTTCCGAGCTTTGTGACATCTACCAGGAAGATGTCAACGTCGTGGAACCACTGTTCTCTAACTTTGGAGGGCGGTCGTCGTTTGGCGGACAAATCATCACGGTAAAATGTTTCGAGGACAACGGGTTGCTCTACGATCTGCTCGAACAGAATGGCCGTGGTCGCATTCTGCTGGTCGATGGCGGTGGTTCTGTCCGTCGCGCGCTGGTCGACGCCGAACTGGCGCGTCTGGCTACGCAGAATGAATGGGAAGGGCTGGTCATCTACGGCGCGGTGCGTCAGGTAGACGACCTGGAAGAGCTGGATATCGGCATCCAGGCGCTTGCCGCGATTCCGGTAGGCGCCGCAGGTGAAGGAATCGGGGAAAGCGACGTCCGCGTCAATTTTGGCGGCGTGACCTTCTTCTCCGGCGATCATCTCTACGCCGACAATACCGGGATAATCCTCTCCGAAGACCCGCTTGATATCGAGTGATCAAAAAAGGCACCGTAAGGTGCCTTTTTTATTGCGTTGCCGCTCATAAACGATGCCGACTGTAGGCCTGATAAGCGTAGCGCCATCAGGCGATATTGCAGTGCCGGATGGCGGCTTACGCCTTATCCGGCCTACAACGCTGAGCGCAGCCAACACCGCTACGGCTCAGACTTCTTCCATACGACCCAGCAGCGCCTGCAAACGATCCTGCCACCCGCTCTGCTGTTCTTTCAGGTGGCTGTTCTCACGCTCCAGTTCTTCACGCTGATGCTGAGCAGACTGTACATCCTGCGCCAGGCTGTTGTTCTTTTCTTTCAGCTCTTCGATTTCCATCTGCAAAAGCGTAATGGTATCAATCGCCTGCTGTACTTTTGCTTCCAGTTTCTCAAACACTTCTAATGACATGGCCATACCTCTCCTGAATTGCAAGGCGACGCTTCACGTAAACGCGCACAATATATAGTGCCGATTGTATGAAGCCGCGCCATCCCTGTCCAGCGACATACCGCGTAGATTGCGGTTTGCAACACTTTTCATCCTTGTCCTGGTGACATAACTCATATAACTCTAAAGTGTTAACATATTGGTTAATGAAATGATTCAGCTCACACTCCTGGTTTGTCGTAAAACGCGCTTCATGGCGCGATAACGCTCATTTTATTGACGCAGTACACACATTTTGATTTCGATATTTCTCGTTTTTGCTCGTTAACGATAAATTAACAGTATGCCTACAGGCATCGAAGGCGTCAGTGACCTCTTCGCAAACAATAAACATTAAACTCTCTTCAGGATCCGATTATGAGTCAAACATCAACCTTAAAAGGCCAGTGCATTGCTGAATTTCTCGGTACTGGGTTGTTGATTTTCTTCGGTGTGGGTTGTGTCGCTGCTCTTAAAGTAGCAGGTGCTACTTTCGGTCAGTGGGAAATCAGTATCATCTGGGGTCTGGGGGTGGCGATGGCTATCTACCTGACAGCAGGTGTCTCCGGCGCACATTTAAATCCAGCCGTAACAATCGCACTGTGGCTGTTTGCCTGTTTCGACAAACGCAAAGTTGTTCCTTTTATCATTTCTCAAGTTGCCGGCGCGTTTTGCGCAGCGGCATTAGTTTACGGGCTTTACTACAATCTTTTCGCTGATTTTGAACAAACGCACCACATCGTCCGTGGCAGTATCGAAAGTGTTGATCTGGCTGGCACTTTCTCAACATATCCAAATCCACATATCAATTTTGTGCAAGCCTTCGCGGTTGAGATGGTAATTACCGCTATTCTGATGGGGCTTATTCTGGCGCTGACCGATGATGGTAACGGCGTGCCGCGCGGCCCACTGGCTCCTCTGCTCATTGGTTTACTGATCGCAGTAATTGGCGCTTCTATGGGGCCGCTGACCGGGTTTGCGATGAACCCGGCGCGTGACTTCGGCCCGAAACTGTTCGCCTGGCTCGCTGGCTGGGGGAACGTTGCCTTGACTGGCGGTAAGGATATTCCTTACTTCCTGGTGCCGATGTTCGGCCCGATTGCGGGCGCCATTCTGGGCGCATTCGCCTATCGTAAACTGATTGGCCGCCATTTGCCGTGTGATACTTGCGTGGTTGAAGAGAAGGACACCACCACTACCGCACAACAAAAAGCTTCGCTGTAATGTGACTACGGGACAAAAAATTATGACTGAGAAAAAATATATCGTTGCGCTCGACCAGGGCACCACCAGCTCCCGCGCCGTCGTGATGGATCACGATGCGAATATCGTTAGCGTGTCGCAACGTGAATTTGAGCAAATCTACCCGAAAGCAGGCTGGGTAGAACACGACCCAATGGAAATCTGGGCCACCCAAAGCTCAACGCTGGTTGAAGTGCTGGCGAAAGCAGACATCAGTTCCGATCAGATCGCAGCAATCGGTATTACTAACCAGCGTGAAACCACCATCGTCTGGGAACGTGAAACCGGCAAACCGATTTATAACGCGATTGTCTGGCAGTGCCGCCGTACCGCCGAAATCTGCGAACGCCTGAAGCGTGACGGCATGGAAGATTACATCCGCAACAACACCGGTCTGGTGATTGACCCGTACTTCTCCGGCACCAAAGTGAAGTGGATTCTCGATCACGTAGAAGGCTCCCGTGAGCGCGCACGTCGCGGTGAACTGCTGTTCGGTACGGTGGATACCTGGCTTATCTGGAAAATGACGCAGGGACGCGTACACGTCACGGATTACACCAACGCTTCACGTACCATGCTGTTCAACATCCATACCCTGGACTGGGATGACAAAATGCTGGATGCGCTGGATATCCCGCGCGCTATGCTGCCGGAAGTGCGTCGTTCTTCAGAAGTGTACGGCCAGACGAACATCGGGGGTAAAGGCGGCACGCGTATTCCAATCGCCGGGATCGCCGGTGACCAGCAGGCGGCGCTGTTCGGCCAGCTGTGCGTCAAAGAGGGGATGGCGAAAAACACTTACGGCACCGGCTGCTTTATGCTGATGAACACCGGCGAGAAAGCGGTTAAGTCCGAAAACGGACTTTTGACTACCATCGCCTGCGGCCCGACCGGCGAAGTGAACTACGCGCTGGAAGGGGCGGTGTTTATGGCTGGCGCATCCATTCAGTGGCTGCGTGATGAGATGAAACTCATCAGCGACGCATTCGACTCTGAATATTTCGCTACCAAAGTGAAAGACACCAACGGCGTATATGTTGTTCCGGCCTTTACCGGTCTGGGCGCGCCGTACTGGGACCCGTATGCGCGCGGCGCCATCTTCGGTCTGACCCGTGGCGTAAACTCCAACCACATCATCCGTGCAACGCTGGAATCGATCGCTTACCAGACGCGCGACGTGCTGGAAGCGATGCAGGCGGACTCCGGTATTCGCCTGCACGCCCTGCGCGTTGACGGCGGCGCGGTTGCCAACAACTTCCTGATGCAGTTCCAGTCAGACATTCTTGGTACGCGCGTTGAGCGCCCGGAAGTGCGCGAAGTGACGGCGCTGGGTGCGGCGTATCTGGCAGGTCTGGCGGTGGGTTACTGGCAGAACCTGGATGAGTTGCAGGAAAAAGCGGTCATCGAGCGTGAATTCCGTCCAGGCATCGAAACCACCGAGCGTAACTTCCGTTACAGCGGCTGGAAAAAAGCGGTCAAACGCGCCCTGGCGTGGGAAGACCACGAAGAGTAATACTGACCTGCCGGATGGCGGCTTCGCTTATCCGGCCTACAGGCTACATGCTTGTGTAGGCCGGGTAAGGCAACGCCGCCACCCGGCAAGTTATCTACCCCCGAGCATATCAATTATTCCCACCCTCCCCTGTGCTACACTTCGCGCCATTCCTTTCTGCTACGAGTTTGCTATGAGACGAGAACTTGCCATCGAATTTTCCCGCGTAACGGAAGCGGCAGCGCTGGCTGGCTATAAATGGCTGGGACGCGGCGACAAAAATACCGCTGACGGCGCGGCGGTAAACGCCATGCGTATTATGCTCAACCAGGTCAATATTGACGGCACCATTGTCATCGGCGAAGGCGAGATTGATGAAGCGCCCATGCTGTTTATCGGTGAGAAAGTCGGCACCGGCCGTGGCGATGCGGTAGATATCGCCGTCGACCCTATCGAAGGCACCCGTATGACGGCGATGGGCCAGGCGAACGCGCTGGCGGTTCTGGCGGTCGGCGATAAAGGCTGTTTCCTCAACGCGCCGGATATGTACATGGAAAAGCTGATCGTCGGGCCGGGCGCTAAAGGATCTATCGACCTGAATCTGCCGCTGGCGGACAACCTGCGCAACATCGCAGCCGCCCTCAGCAAACCACTCAGCGAACTGACGGTTACGATTCTGGCCAAACCGCGTCATGACGCGGTGATTGCAGAGATGCAGCAGCTTGGCGTGCGCGTATTCGCCATTCCTGATGGCGACGTGGCGGCCTCTATTCTGACCTGTATGCCGGACAGTGAAGTGGATGTGCTGTACGGCATTGGCGGCGCGCCGGAAGGCGTTGTCTCCGCAGCGGTGATTCGTGCGCTGGATGGCGACATGCAGGGCCGTCTGCTGGCGCGTCACGACGTCAAAGGCGACAGCGAAGAGAACCGTCGCATTGGCGAGCAGGAGCTGGCACGCTGTAAAGCTATGGGCATTGACGCAGGTAAAGCGCTGCGTCTGGACGAAATGGCGCGCAGCGATAACGTCATCTTCTCCGCCACCGGGATCACCAAAGGCGATCTGCTGGAGGGGATTAGCCGCAAAGGCAATATCGCTACCACCGAAACGCTGCTGATTCGCGGCAAATCGCGCACTATCCGCCGTATTCAGTCCATCCACTATCTGGATCGCAAAGACCCGGATGTGCAGGCGCATATCCTGTAACTGATTTGTTCGATTGAGCCTTCCGGCCCTTCGGGGCTGGAAATCTTTCGTTCAACGAACGAAGATAAGGGTATTGCAGCAGACAGGAGAAGATCATGGCAGATTGGGTAACAGGAAAAGTCACGAAGGTACAGTACTGGACCGACGCCCTGTTTAGTCTGACCGTTCACGCCCCCGTTCATCCCTTCACCGCAGGCCAGTTTACCAAGCTCGGACTGGAGATCGATGGCGAACGCGTACAACGCGCCTATTCCTATGTGAATGCGCCCGATAATCCCGATTTAGAGTTTTACCTGGTGACGGTTCCCGAAGGCAAACTCAGCCCACGTCTGGCGGCACTTAAACCTGGCGATGAAGTACAGGTGGTGAGTGAAGCGGCGGGGTTCTTTGTTCTGGATGAAGTGCCTGACTGCGACACCTTGTGGATGCTGGCGACCGGAACGGCCATTGGCCCTTATTTGTCGATTCTGCAACTCGGTAAGGACCTGGAGCGCTTTAACAACCTGGTACTGGTGCATGCCGCGCGTTACGCCGCTGATTTAAGTTACCTGCCGTTAATGCTGGAATTGCAAAAACGCTACGAAGGCAAGCTGCGCATTCAAACTGTCGTCAGTCGGGAAACCATCGCTGGCTCGCTTACCGGGCGCGTCCCCGCGCTGATTGAAAGCGGCGCGCTGGAAGCGGCGGTCGGTTTACCGATGGACACCGAGACCAGCCATGTGATGCTGTGCGGAAATCCGCAGATGGTGCGCGATACGCAACAGCTGCTGAAGGAGACCCGGCACATGACCAAACACCTGCGTCGTCGTCCTGGGCACATGACCGCTGAGCACTACTGGTAAGCACGGTTGCAGGCCCGGTAAGCGCCAGCGCCACCGGGCAATCTGCCGGATAGCGGCATAAACGCCTTATCCGGCCTACGGTTTATCGCCTGCCTGAGGCTCTGCTTTAAACTTCACATCCTGCGTTTCTTTGCCGAACTTATTCTCGCCCTGAGTGCCGACAAACGCCCCCAGATCGATAAACATCATGACCAGAATGAGCGTCGGGACAAAGCACCCCACGACCCACTGCCACATTCCCGGCAACATCACCCAATTTCCGGCCAGCAGCATCCACGCCAGAATCATCAATAACGCCCACAGGCCGGAGCGCCCCCGGTCATGCAAACGCTTAACCATGACCGCCGCCGTGGGCCAGAGCAGACACACCAGACAAAATGCCGCCGTCTGGATATCGAGTAAGTTCTTGCTCGCCAGCGAAAACAGCACCAGCATGCCGACAAACCAGAAACCGAGCCAGATCCAGAAATCACGGCGTCCAATACGCCCTTTAAATGAGAATAACCACTGCTGTATGGTCATGTAAGTTCCTTTATTATTGCCTTCGCTGTCAGTTTACCCTTTTGACAAGCCCGACAGTTATCGTTTTAATCGTGAGCAGTCCTAACGAAAGGTAAGATTGATGAAGCCAGGGTGTACACTGTTTTTATTATTGTTTTCCGCCATAACTGCGAGCACAACGGTGCTGGCGGAGGCATCGCCGTCTGCGACGACCGCGCCCTACCTGCTGGCTGGCGCGCCGACGTTTGATCTCTCCATCAGCCAGTTTCGCGAAAACTTTAATCAGCAAAATCCCCGGCTTCCACTGAACGAATTTCGTGCTATCGACAGCAGCCGCGACAGGGCGAACCTGACCCGCGCCGCCAGCAAGATCAATGAAAATCTGTACGCCTCAACGGCGCTGGAGCGCGGTACGTTAAAAATCAAAAGTATGCAGATTACCTGGCTTCCCATTCAGGGGCCCGAGCAAAAAGCCGCCAAAGCCAAAGCACAAGAGTACATGGCGGCGGTGATCCGCACCGTCGCCCCGCTTCTGACAAAAGAGCAAAGCCAGCAAAAACTGCAAAAATTACTCACAGCGGGCAAGAATAAGCACTACTACGCCGAAACGGAAGGCGCGATTCGCTATGTTGTCGCAGACAACGGGGAAAAAGGGCTGACCTTCGCTGTTGAACCGATTAAGCTAGCGCTATCGGAGAATCTGGAAGGGCTGAATTAAGTGACAAAAAGCAAAGCCTTTCGAGGGAGGGATCTCTATACTGTTTCACAGACCATGCCGCCCCTGAAGGGCGGCCATCTTCCTTAATTCGCTGACAAAGCGTGGAGAAATGAAATGCGACATCCTTTAGTGATGGGTAACTGGAAACTGAACGGCAGCCGCCACATGGTAAACGAGCTGGTGGCTAACCTGCGTAAAGAACTGGCTGGCGTTGCTGGCTGTGCAGTTGCGATTGCACCGCCGGAAATGTATATCGACATGGCGAAACACGCCGCTGCCGGTAGCCACATCATTCTGGGCGCGCAGAACGTTGACCTGAACCTGTCTGGCGCATTCACCGGTGAAACTTCTGCTGAAATGCTGAAGGATATCGGCGCGCAGTACATCATCATCGGCCACTCTGAGCGTCGTACTTACCACAAAGAGTCTGACGAGCTGATCGCGAAGAAATTCGCCGTGCTGAAAGAGCAGGGTCTGACTCCGGTTCTGTGCATCGGTGAAACCGAAGCAGAAAACGAAGCCGGCAAAACCGAAGAAGTCTGTGCTCGTCAGATCGACGCGGTACTGAAAACTCAGGGCGCTGCGGCGTTTGAAGGCGTGGTTATCGCTTACGAACCTGTATGGGCGATCGGTACTGGCAAATCCGCCACTCCGGCGCAGGCGCAGGCTGTTCACAAATTCATCCGTGACCACATCGCCAAAGCTGACGCGAAAATCGCTGAGCAAGTGATCATCCAGTACGGCGGTTCCGTAAACGCAGCTAACGCGGCAGAACTGTTCGCTCAGCCGGACATCGACGGCGCGCTGGTTGGCGGTGCTTCCCTGAAAGCTGACGCGTTCGCGGTGATCGTTAAAGCAGCGGAAGCGGCTAAACAAGCTTAATGCTGTTGTGGCGGGTGGCGCGTGCGCTTACCCGCCACACAAAATCACAGGCCCGGTAAGCGTTAACGCCACCGGGCTTTTTTTACAAACGCCCCAGTAAACTAAACCACACGTAATCCAGCGGCAACAGCACCAGATACGTTGCCAGCGCCAGTGCCAGACACAGCGTCATACCTGGTTTTGCCGGGACTTTCCCTAATGCCATCGCCACCACAATCGGCGACGCCTGATACGGCAGCAGCGGCGTGGAGTATCCCAATACCTGAATCATAATCACCGACAGCAGCGGAAAACCGGTTGCGTCGGAAAAACTCTGCGCCAGCGTGGTATACAGCGCCGGAACGCCGTTCGCCGTCATAATAAAATTCAGCGCGGTGGTAATGCCGGTCAGCGCCAGGAAACTGGTGAAGGGCTTTTCCGGGTCCAGCGGCATGACATGCAGCAGCGCCTCGCCCACCGCATTGCCAATACCGGTTTGCGTCACGGTGATCGCCAGCCCCAGAATGCCTGCCACATAAATACAGGTGCGGATATTCACGCCGCTGGAAAACTCTTCCCCGTTGATAAACCCCACGCGTGGCAACAGCGTGATCACCGCCGCCGCCAGCCCGGTCCACGCCGGGCCAATACCGTGCCAGCTTTCGCTGACCCACATCGCCAGCACCACCGCCAGCATCCACGCCAGCCGTTTCTCCGCACGGCTCATCGGCGCAGGCGGCGTCAGGTCGCGAGGCGCATGCGGTTTACCGGGAAACAGCCAACAAATCAGGACGATTAACAGCGCACCTTTCAACCAGCCCAGAACAGGCGTATGCAGCAGAAGATACGGCAGATAGTTCAGGTGGATGCCATACGAACCTTCCGCCGCCCCGCTCATCACCAGGTTAGGTACATTAGCAGGCAGGATGGTCGCGGAGAGCTGGAAGGTTCCAAAGCCCACCGCAAGCGCCAGTCCGTACCAGGCGCGCGTGCCATCGGCAATCCCGGCACGTTTCGCCATCGCCGCGACAATGGGCATCAGCAGCGCGATACGCCCCATATTGGACGGCATCACAAACGCCAGCGCATAACTGAGCAGCACCACGCTTGCCACCATCAGCGGCCATGAGTCAGTCAGTCTGGCGGATAAGGCGCGCGCCGCCCTGTCTGCCAGCCCTGTTTTGCGGATCGCCACCCCCAGCACAAAACCGCTAAAAACCAGCCAGAAAGCCGACGAGGCAAAACCGCCAAAAATGACGTCCGGCGGCGCGATCTTCGCCACCATCGCCACGGTAAAGAACAGCAGCGCGGTAATAAACTCCGGCAACAGCGAGGTTGCCCAGAGCAGAATGGTCACGCCGACCACCAGCGAAGGAATGAACAGAGGGTGTGTAAGCCAGAGCGACATGCCTGTCTCCTGTTGTTTTTTTCAACAAGAATACGGAGACAGGCAGGTGGAGTAAACGCCAGATTAGGTGGGGTTACTGCAAAATCTCACATTGATGATCCTGAATTTCCTCAGAGGAAGCGAGGTTAAACGCCAGCAGGTTGCGCTGCGTCGCCAGCAAAACAAAAGAGTCGTCGCTCTGGCGCACCACCGCCAGCGCATAGCTGCCCATGTGCTCACGCGCATCCGGCACCTCTTCCGCCAGCATCATGAACGGGCTGCGTTGCGCCAGCTCGCTTTCCGTCACCCGACGCGCCAGATATTCATTCCCGCGCAATCCGCCCGGCAGTGGCAGCCAGCGGGTACTCACTTTCGCCAGATTATCATCCAGTTGCGCTCGCACATCAGGGCGCAGGCAGGAGATGTGGATATGAAAGTGGTTTTGCGTCCGCCCGGAGCGTGAGTTAATCGCCAGCGAAATGGCGCTGTCTGGAATATCTTTGCCGTACTTTTGGCTCATAAAGCTGCGCGCCTGCCAGGCTAGCCAGAAGAAGTTCGGCGTGTAGGGCTCCACCAGCAGCGGGCTTTCCGTACCGTTGATGCGGTACGTCGGCATCAGCAGATACTGCAACGGGCCATTACGATCTTTAAACACGACATACCCGGCATCCGGTTTCACTTCGGCGCATGGCGCAGGATTTTGCTGTTGCAGTTGGTTCGGTACGCATTGTTGCAGAACAATATCCCGCAATGCGTTCGGATTAGCGGCCAGCTTCCAGTAGCCAATGCCCGCGACGGCGGCAACAATCACAACCGCCAGCAAAAAATAACCTGTTTTTTTCATTACTCATTCCCTGTCTCTTATTGACGTGCAAGAGTAACGCAAAATGATGACAAATAAAAAAGCCCGGTCGCACGATGCCACCGGGCTGGAAAAGCAATTTACATTAGCGTTTGCTGATTTGGTCGAACGTACCGCCATTAGAGAAATGCTCTTTCTGCGCTTTCGTCCACCCGCCAAACTCCTCGTCAATGGTGAAGAGTTTCAGCTTCGGAAATGCATTTTCATATTTCTTCGCCACTTCAGGGTCGCGTGGGCGATAGAAGTTTTTCGCCGCAATTTCCTGCCCTTCCGGCGAGTAGAGATACTTCAGATAGGCTTCCGCCACGGCTTGCGTCCCTTTTTTCTCCACGACTTTATCCACCACGGAGACGGTCGGTTCTGCAAGAATCGATTCGCTCGGCGTCACGATTTCGAATTTATCTTTGCCCAGTTCGTTCGTCGCCAACAGCGCTTCGTTCTCCCAAGCGATCAGCACGTCGCCAATCCCACGCTCAACAAAGGTGTTGGTTGAACCGCGCGCGCCAGAATCCAGCACTTCCACGTTCTTAAATAACGCTTTTACGAAGTCCTGCGCTTTGGCCTGATCGTTGTTATTGTGGTGCAGGGCGTATCCCCACGCAGCCAGATAGTTCCAGCGTGCGCCGCCAGAGCTTTTCGGGTTCGGCGTAATCACCGACACGCCCGGTTTTACCAGGTCGTTCCAGTCATGGATTTGCTTCGGATTGCCTTTACGCACCAGGAAGACGATGGTGGACGTGTACGGCGCGGAGTTGTCCGGCAGACGTTTGATCCAGTTTTTGTCGATACGGCCGCGCTCTGCAATGGCATCAACGTCATAAGCCAGCGCCAGCGTCACCACATCGGCCTCAATACCGTTAATGACTGACGTCGCCTGCTTACCGGAACCGCCATGTGACTGACGGATCACCACGTTGTCGCCCGTTTCTTGTTTCCAGTGCGCGCTAAACGCTTTGTTGTACTGATCGTACAGCTCGCGCGTTGGATCGTAAGACACGTTAAGTAACTGAATATCCTTCGCCAGAACGCTGGTCGATGCCAGCAATAATGTTAACCCCACGCCCCATTTATTCATCGCCCAGCTCTCTTATGTAGTGTTGTGATGAGTAAAGCGTGCCAGAAAGGAATCCAAACATTAAAGAATAAAAAAAGATTGGCTATAACTTGAGGGAATAAATGAAGGATATTGCCGGATGCTGGCTAACGCCTTATCCGGCCTACAGGCCGTACTGTTGTAGGCCGGGTAAGGCGAAGTCGCCACCCGGCACAATACACACAACGATCAGTACAGCTTTTTAGCGCAATCCAGCCAGTCACCTTTGAACGGACGCTTCATGTTTTCGATAGCGTCGATGATGTCATGGTGAACCAGTTGTTCGTTCTGGATGCCCACACAACGTCCGCCAAAACCTTCCAGCAGCAGTTCAATGGCATATGAGCCCATACGGGAAGCCAGAATACGGTCGTAAGGCACCGGAGAGCCGCCACGCTGGATGTGACCCAGTACGGTCG
This sequence comes from Citrobacter sp. CK180, assembly GCF_030333655.1. Lineage (NCBI taxonomy): Bacteria > Pseudomonadati > Pseudomonadota > Gammaproteobacteria > Enterobacterales > Enterobacteriaceae > Citrobacter > Citrobacter sp. CK180. The sequence continues at coordinate 57,336 of NZ_JAOWFM010000040.1, forward strand.
CACGCGTTTCACGGCCAGTCTCTTTCTCGATGTAGTGCGCCAGTTCATCAACGTCACACATATGTTCGGTGATCGCGACAATCGCGTGTTTTTTACCTTTCGCGATGCCCGCTTTGATTTCCGCAACCAGATCGTCACGGCTGAATTCCACTTCCGGCACCACAACAAACTCACAGCCCCCTGCGATAGCCGCCGCCAGGGTCAGGTCGCCGCAGTAACGCCCCATCACTTCAACGATGGAAATACGCTGGTGAGAGGAAGAGGTGTCACGCAGACGGTCAATCGCTTCCACTACCGTACCCAGCGCGGTGAAATAACCGATGGTGTAGTCAGTGCCTTTGATGTCGTTGTCGATCGTGCCCGGCAGACCGATGCACGGGAAGCCCATTTCAGTCAGACGTTTTGCACCCATATAGGAACCGTCACCGCCGATAACAACCAGCGCGTCGATGCCACGTTTTTTCAGGTTTTCGATAGCCACTGCGCGAACATTTTCATCGCGGAATTCCGGGAAGCGCGCGGAACCGAGGAAAGTACCGCCACGGTTGATCATGTCGGACACGCTGTAACGGTCGAGCTGAACCATACGGTCTTCATACAGACCCAGGTAGCCATCATAAATACCCATTACTTCCAGTCCTTCCGTCAACGCTGCGCGTACAACACCACGGATTGCTGCGTTCATGCCAGGCGCATCACCGCCGCTTGTCAACACACCGATTTTCTTAATCATGACTACCTCTGAACTTTGGAATGCAAAATGAAATCTGTTGCCGGAAGCCGATACTGTTACTGCACATCGGGACGATCCAACGAATATGCAGATAGTATAACAACCGCTTCCTGCTGAATTGATTCAGGTCAGGCCAAACGGCGGTAATTTATACACAAAATGCTGGCCTTGCTCACTTTTTTACAACGAATTACGAAAGCTCAAACCTCTTGCCTTCCCTGGGTACGACTGAACAGGGGTCCTGGTGGATAATGACATCCGAACCCGGAAAACGCCGCAAAATCGCCTGCTCTACCTGTTCAGCCACCAGATGCGCCTGAACGAGCGGCAGATTATCTTCCATTTCCAAATGAATCTGAATAAAGCGGGTCGGCCCTGACTGCCGCGTGCGAAGATCGTGAGCACCGTTGACGCCCGGCCACGATGTCACGATATCAATAATTTCCTGACGTTCCTCATCGGGCAGCGCGCGATCCAGTAACGACTGCACTGCCTCATATCCCATACGTAGTGCGCTGTATAGAATATAGATGCCGATTCCCAACGCAAACAAGGCGTCCGCGCGATGCCAGCCATACCAGGCCAGCCCAAGCGCAACGAGAATCGCTCCGTTCATCATAACATCAGACTGATAATGAAGCATATCTGCCCGTACAGCCTGACTTTGCGTCTTGCGCACAACCCAACGCTGAAACGTGACCAGAATGATCGTACAAACCAGGGCGATAAGCGTCACCACGATCCCGACGCCCGGTTCGTTCATTGGCGTAGGGGTAATCAGATGCTGAATACCGGTCAAAAACAGAAACAGCGCCGAGCCGGAAATAAACATGCTCTGCGCCAGCGCCGCCAGCGACTCCGCTTTGCCGTGTCCAAAGGTGTGTTCATCATCCGCCGGTTGCAGCGAATAGCGCACCACTAACAGGTTAGTCAGCGACGCGGCAATATCCACCAGCGAGTCAACCAACGCAGCCAGAATACTCACCGACCCGGTGTACCACCACGCAAAAATTTTGATCAAAAGTAACAGTGACGCCATCACTGTCGCGGCAATTGCCGCCCGGCTGACCAGTCGCCCATAGGTTTGATTCATAAACACTCCTGCCTTTCCATGCCGGTAGTATAACGGATGGAGTAAAACAGTAAGGCAATAACCGGATGACAAATTTTGGACAAAAAAAACCCCTCCATCATGGAGGGGAAGACAGGGATGGTGTCTATGGCAAGGAAAACAGGGTTTGTTACTGGGAACGTGAGTTGCTACTACTCAATAACTTCAACGAGGAGCCGTTTTGCCATTGCGCCACATCGCGCAGTTGCTCCATTCGTTGTTGATGCTTCTCATTTAAAACCGCTTGCTGCTCCGGCGTTAACAGGCGATACATCTGGTTGCGAACCCTGGCCATTTCGACCTGACGGGCAACCTGTTCTTGCGCCATTTTTTCTGCCTGAGCGCGCACAGCGTTTTCATCAAATTTTTCTGCGATGACAAGGCGATGCATTGTCTCCATTTCGCTAACATTAACAGGAGGCTGTTCGTGTCTTGCCTGCTGCATCAGATCTCGCATCTGTTGACGCTGATGTTCGGTTAAACTTATGCCGTCGAACATATGGCTCTGCGTACTGCGCTGCGTAAGTCCTTCACCTTGATGCCAGTTATCGCCTGTAACGACTTCAGCAGCGTGGCTTAAAGGACTGAGTGCCAGCGTTGAGGCCATGACGGCAGCGGTAACTTTGCGCATCACTTGCTCCCAAAATCTTTTCTGTCGCGATTCAACGAGAGACAGTTTACGATTCGGGCTGCAAACATGCGTCAGGGGGTGTAAAACAACGTAAAGTCATGGATTAGCGACGCCTGATGACGTAATTTCTGCCTCGGAGGTACTTAAACAATGAATAAAATCCTGTTAGTTGATGATGACCGAGAGCTAACTTCCCTGTTAAAGGAGCTGCTCGAAATGGAAGGCTTCAATGTGCTGGTTGCCCATGACGGGGAGCAGGCGCTTGAGCTTCTGGACGACAGCATTGATTTACTTTTGCTCGATGTCATGATGCCGAAGAAAAACGGTATTGATACGTTGAAAGCGCTTCGCCAGACACACCAGACCCCTGTCATTATGCTGACCGCGCGCGGCAGCGAACTGGATCGCGTACTCGGCCTTGAGCTGGGCGCGGATGATTATTTACCTAAACCGTTTAACGACCGCGAACTGGTCGCGCGTATCCGTGCGATTCTGCGCCGCTCACACTGGAGCGAACAGCAGCAGAACAACGACAACGGCTCGCCGACGCTGGAAGTGGATGCGTTAAGCCTCAATCCGGGTCGCCAGGAGGCCAGCTTCGATGGTCAAACCCTGGAGTTAACCGGCACCGAATTTACCCTGCTCTATTTGCTGGCGCAGCATCTCGGCCAGGTGGTTTCGCGTGAACATTTGAGCCAGGAAGTGCTGGGTAAACGCCTGACGCCGTTCGACCGCGCAATCGACATGCATATCTCCAATCTGCGTCGTAAGCTGCCGGAGCGTAAAGACGGGCACCCGTGGTTTAAAACCCTGCGTGGTCGCGGTTATTTGATGGTTTCCGCTTCATGATAGGCAGTTTAACCGCGCGCATCTTTGCCATCTTCTGGTTGACGCTGGCGCTGGTGCTGATGTTGGTATTGATGTTACCCAAGCTCGACTCACGCCAGATGACCGAGCTACTGGACAGCGAACAGCGCCAGGGGTTGATGATTGAGCAACATGTAGAAGCTGAACTCGCGAACGATCCACCCAACGATTTAATGTGGTGGCGTCGCCTGTTCCGTGCGATCGACAAGTGGGCGCCGCCAGGACAGCGGTTATTGCTTGTGACCACTGAAGGACGCGTGATCGGCGCAGAACGCAGCGAAATGCAGATCATTCGTAACTTTATTGGTCAGGCGGATAACGCCGATCATCCGCAGAAGAAGAAATATGGCCGCGTTGAGATGGTAGGCCCGTTCTCTGTCAGAGACGGGGAAGATAACTACCAGCTTTATCTGATTCGACCGGCCAGCAGTTCCCAATCCGATTTTATTAATCTGCTGTTTGACCGCCCGCTCTTGTTGCTGATCGTCACCATGCTGGTCAGTTCGCCTCTGTTGCTTTGGCTGGCCTGGAGCCTGGCGAAACCGGCGCGTAAGTTGAAAAACGCGGCGGACGAAGTGGCTCAGGGTAATCTGCGACAACATCCAGAACTGGAAGCAGGCCCGCAGGAATTTCTTGCGGCTGGTGCCAGCTTTAACCAGATGGTAACTGCGCTGGAACGTATGATGACCACGCAGCAGCGTCTGCTGTCGGATATCTCGCACGAGCTACGCACTCCGCTTACGCGTCTGCAACTGGGCACCGCGCTGCTGCGTCGCCGTAGCGGCGAGAGTAAAGAGCTGGAGCGCATCGAGACCGAAGCGCAGCGGCTGGACAGCATGATCAACGACCTGCTGGTGATGTCGCGTAATCAACAGAAAAACGCGCTGGTCAGCGAAACGATGAAAGCCAATCATCTGTGGGGAGACGTGCTGGATAACGCCGCCTTCGAAGCCGAGCAGATGGGCAAATCGTTAACGGTGAACTTCCCGCCGGGGCCGTGGCCGTTATACGGCAACCCTAGCACCCTGGAAAGCGCGCTGGAGAACATTGTCCGTAACGCCCTGCGCTATTCACACACGAAGATTGAAGTCGGCTTCGCGGTGGATAAAGACGGCATTACGATAACGGTTGATGACGATGGCCCGGGCGTTAGCCCTGAAGACCGCGAACAGATCTTCCGCCCGTTTTATCGTACCGATGAAGCGCGCGATCGGGAGTCCGGTGGAACAGGGTTGGGGCTGGCCATCGTTGAGACCGCGATCCAGCAGCATCGCGGTTGGGTGAAAGCCGAAGACAGCCCGCTGGGCGGCTTACGGCTGGTGATCTGGCTGCCGTTGTATAAGCGTTCTTAAGTCTCGCTGTGGTGCCGGATGGCGGCGTGAACGCCTTATCCGGCCTACGAAAAACCGCACGTTGTAGGCCCGATAAGCGCAGCGCCATCGGGCGTTACATCATCCACGTAAACGTCGTGACTGATCTTCAATTTTGCCGCTCAAACGGCGCTTCTGCATCGTTCTGGTCCAGCTTTTCGATAACCCCGCTGCCGACAGCAACCGATGATACTGGTCGTCGTCGAACGGCATATGCCAGGCTATCGCAATCGCCTCCTGTACGCTCACATCGCTGACGCGCGACGCCAGAATTAACGGCGCATCCGCCGATACCTGCCCCGGCGCGATAACGCTGTACAGCCAGCCGGTTTTCCCGGCGTTCTGCATTTGCGTCGCCATATCGCTAATGCCGAAATGGAAGTTGAGCTTAAAGCACGGCGAACGTGGCTGAGTCACCTGAATCAGCGCCTCTCCCCACTGAAAAATATCGCCGATAAAAACATTTTGCTCGGTCAGACCGTCGGTCGAAAGGTTTTCGCCAAACGCGGGCGCGACAAACAGATCCGCCTGCGCCGGGAATTGACGCGCCCAGTGCAGATAGTGTTCACGGGGATAATGGCACAGCGCGCGATCGGGCCCGCCGTGAATTTTTGTCTCTGCCTGCTCATCACCGGCAAGGCCCAGATCGTTAAGCATCAGCTCGCCATCAACCTGGATTTTCGCAATGGCGCTGGGACGACTTCCCGCATAGTCCCGAATTTTGCCCGTAAACACCTCGACCGGATATCGCATCAGCTTCCCTCTCCCGACAAATAATCCTCATTAGAGCATATTTATTTTGTCTCAGCCGCTCAAAATGAGAGCCGGGTTCACATGATGCGCCAGCAGACGTGCTATCAATTAAAGTGATTTTGAAACGCCATTTCATAATAAGGAGTCAACAACGTGACAGTACAATCGCAGTTTGCTGGCGTCTGGTGTCCTTCCATTACGCCGATGGACAATGACGGAAAAGTCGATCTCAACGGCTTGAGCCAGCATCTCAAACGCCTTACCGAGGCTAACATCGATGTTATTTTGCTGATGGGCAGCATTGGCGAATTTGCGTCTTTCACGCTGGAAGAGCGGCTGATGCTGATCCGCGAGGCCCGCGCGATGAGTTCGCTGAAGATGGTTGCCAATGTCTCCTCCACCTGCACCAGCGACATCCTGCTTATGGCGCAGGAAGCGTACCGCGTCGGGTACGATGCGGTGATGATTCTGCCGCCGTATTACTACGGGCAGACGTCGAAGCAGCTTCTGAGCTACTTCCGCCAGCTTGGCAACGCCCTGAGCGGCAAATGGCTTGCCTACAATTTCCCGGCACGCACCGGCTGCGATTTAACGCCGGATCTGGTGGCGACCCTTGCCGCCGAATTCCCGAATTTTGCCGGGATTAAAGATACCGTCGACTGCCAGTCCCATACCCGCAGCATGATTCAGACCACCCGCGCGGTACGCGACGATTTTGCCGTGCTCTCCGGCTATGACGAGTATTACATTCCCAACCTGCTGGCGGGCGGCGCAGGCATTATTTCCGGCTTAAACAACGTGATGCCGGAGCTATTTGTCAGCGCGCGGGAGGCGTTTAAGCAGGGTGATTTGCAAACGTTGCGCGATATCCAGGAGAAAATCGGCACGTTTATGTCCATTTATGCGATTGGCGAGGATTTTGTGACCACGATTAAAACCGTGGTATCGCGTAAGTTCGGCTATTGTACCGGCGTGTCGCGTAATGCGGGAGGAGAACTGAACGAGCACGAGCGTCGCACAATTGATGAGGTGTTTGGCCGTTAATTCTGACCGGAAGCGCCGGATGAGGCATAAGCCGTCATCCGGCAAAACGGGTTTATTTCACCGTACCGCGAATATCGATTTCCGCCGCTCTGGCCTTCACCTTCCGCGACCAGACTGAGGTAATGATCGGCACCAGAATCGAAGTCACGATAACCGATGTGGCAACCAGCGAGGTCGCGGCGGGCGCCATCGGTTTAAACGCCGGAACCATCTCTGCGATCAGCACGGGCGTGGCTACTGCGGCGCCCGCAGAACTTGAGGCGGCAATACCTGCCGTACCGTCACCGCCGCCGATAAACTTGTCAGCGATGATTAACGGGATGCCGGTGATAATAATGACCGCCACACCCAGTAGAATCCCCAGCACGCCCGTCTGTGCAATCACGCTCAAATCAATGGTGTTGCCCAGCGCGAAGGCGAAGAACGGGATCAGCGTCTGTACCGCTTTGCTGAAGAATTCCCGCAGTTCCGGGTCGAGATTCCCCAGCGCGAAACCAATCAGGAACGGCAATACCGCCCCCACAAATACATGCGGTTCAAACGAGGCAATCCCGGCGGTTCCCAGAATAACCATCGTCATCAGCGGCCCTGACTCCAGCGACATCAGGACAAATGCCCCGGCCTCTTCTTTCGTGCCGTACTGCTGCATGATGGAGGCGTACAGCCCACCGTTGGTCATGTCCATAGAGGCCACCAGCGCCAGCGTCGACAGCCCGGCGAAGAAGCCCGCTTCCACCCCATGTTCCGGGATAACGCGTGACGCAATAGCGGCCACCACCCAGGCAACCGCAATTTTGGTCACCACCAGCGTCCCGGATTTACGCAGCACGGTGCCTGTGGCGCTCAGTTTGATCGACGCGCCCATACAAAAGAACCAGACCGCCAGAATCGGCACCGTACCGGTGATCATACCGTTTGTGAATGAGCCGAAGTATTTCCCTGCACCTGGCGCGAAGGTGTGGCATAGCGCGCCGAGGAACAACGGAACGAGCATCATGCCACCCGGGACTTTTTCTATCGTGCGTTTAATCTGCATTTCCTTCACCTGTAGACATAAAAACGGGCAATTTTTATGGGCGAATGCACCTTACTTTGAGGCACACCCGCGTTGATGAAGAAACGATAGACATTCATTCGAACAATAAAAGTGATCCCAACCACATAACAAAACTATGTTTCATTTTTTATGGATTGATGTTTTTAATTTGACGTAAGTCACACCAGGCAAGCCCAAAAGCGCCTAAAAGAAAGCCCCCGCAGGTTATGCCTGCGGGGGCTGAATTCAATGCCGGATGGCGGCTAATGCCTTATCCGGCCTACAAATTGTAACTCTGTGCCGGATGGCGGCTAATGCCTTATCCGGCCTACAAATTGTAACTCTGTGCCGGATGGCGGCTAACGCCTTATCCGGCCTACAAATCGACAAATCCTCTTCGTAGGCCTGATAAGCGCAGCGCCATCAGGCAAAAAGACTTATTTTTTCGCCGCGAAACGCGCAGCAGCTTCGTCCCAGTTCACCACGTTCCAGAACTCTTTGATGTAGTCCGGGCGACGGTTCTGGAATTTCAGGTAGTAAGCGTGTTCCCATACGTCCAGACCCAGGATTGGGAAACCGGAAACGCCGGAAATGGCCTCGCCCATCAGCGGGGAGTCCTGGTTAGCGGTAGAGACAACCGCCAGTTTGTCGCCCTGCAACACCAGCCAGGCCCAACCGGAACCGAAACGGGTTGCCGCCGCTTTTTCAAACTCCGCTTTGAAGTTATCAACGGAACCGAAATCACGTTCGATAGCCGCTTTCAGGTCGCCCTGCAAAGCGGTGCCTTTTTTCAGGCCTTTCCAGAACAGGCTGTGGTTAGCGTGGCCGCCCGCGTTATTGCGCAGTACGGTTTTTTTGTCCGCCGGAAGCTGATCCAGTTTGGTGATCAGTTCTTCAACCGGCAGGTTCGCGAATTCAGGCAGGTTTTCCAGCGCCGCGTTAGCGTTGTTGACATAAGTTTGATGGTGTTTGGTATGGTGGATTTCCATCGTCTGCTTATCGAAGTGCGGTTCCAGCGCATCATAAGCGTACGGCAGGGATGGCAGTGTATAACTCATAATCATCTCCATTATTGTCGAGCGGCTGAAGTGTTAATGCCGCGTAAGCAGTTGGTTCATTATAGTTAATTAAATGATATTGAAAATGCTTATCAATGCCGTAGTTTTAATAAGGATATAACTTTTCATTATGTTCTTGAATATGTGAGCCAAATCACCCGTATAACGTGCTGGTTGCCAGGAAGGAAGAAATGTCGGCAATCCTCAAAAGGTTAATCAACTGCGCAATTTTTACACTCATCAGGTCGGGAGGGTCACACCGGCAATAAAAACGATGAGGATTAAGTCATGAGTAACGCGATTACGATGGGTATCTTTTGGCATTTGATAGGTGCGGCCAGTGCAGCCTGTTTTTATGCCCCGTTCAAACAAGTTAAACAATGGTCCTGGGAAACCATGTGGTCAATCGGTGGGATTGTCTCCTGGCTTATCCTGCCCTGGACCATCAGCGCCCTGCTGCTCCCGGATTTCTGGGCCTATTACAGTTCCTTCAACCTCTCCACCCTGTTGCCCGTATTTCTGTTCGGCGCAATGTGGGGCATCGGTAATATTAACTACGGCCTGACCATGCGCTATCTCGGCATGTCGATGGGGATCGGCATCGCGATTGGTATTACGCTGATCGTCGGCACCCTGATGACCCCCATCATCAATGGAAACTTTGATGTGCTGATCAATACCGAAGGCGGACGAATGACGCTGCTGGGCGTCCTGGTGGCGCTGATCGGCGTTGGCATCGTCACCCGCGCCGGGCAGTTAAAAGAGCGCAAAATGGGGATCACCGCCGAGGAGTTCAACCTGAAAAAAGGTCTGCTGCTGGCGGTGATGTGCGGTATTTTCTCCGCCGGGATGTCCTTTGCGATGAACGCCGCCAAACCGATGCATGAAGCCGCCGCCGCGCTCGGCGTCGATCCGCTGTATGTCGCTCTGCCAAGCTACGTGGTCATCATGGGCGGCGGCGCGCTGATCAACCTGGGCTTCTGTTTCATTCGTCTGGCAAAAGTGAAAAACTTGTCGATAAAAGCCGACTTCTCGCTGGCAAAATCGATGATCATCACCAATATCCTGCTGTCCGCGCTGGGTGGCCTGATGTGGTATTTGCAGTTCTTTTTCTACGCCTGGGGCCACGCTCGCATTCCGCCGCAGTATGACTACATCAGCTGGATGCTGCACATGAGCTTCTACGTGCTGTGCGGTGGGATTGTGGGTCTGGTGCTGAAAGAGTGGAAAAACGCGGGTCGTCGTCCTGTCAGCGTTCTCAGTCTGGGTTGCGTGGTCATTATTATCGCCGCCAACATCGTCGGCATGGGAATGGCAAGCTAATCGTTTTGCGTACTGTGATGACGCCACTGGCTGGGCGTCATCCCGGTTTCCCGCGTAAACACCACCGAAAAGTAGTTACTGTCCTCAAAGCCGCACTGCATTGAAATCTCACTGATCATCAGGCGGCTGTGCTGAAGCAAATACTGCGCATGGCAGATGCGGATCTGGCGAAGATACTGGTTGATGGTCATCCCGGTCTGTGAGCGAAACTGCTGTCGCAGCACCCGCTCGCTGCACTGCTCCTGGTCGCAAAACGCGTCCAGCGCAAAGGGGCGCTCCAGGCTGCCGGCCAGCGCGGTAATCAATTTATCCAGCAACGTTTCGCTCGCTCTGGTCGGGAGATCATCGGTGGCATAGCGATGTCTTTTCAGCGTCATCACCAGCTGACCAAATAGCAGCTCCGCCATCTCATTCGCCAGCGGATCGCCCTGATTGCTCTCATGTTCAAGCTGGCTGATAACCTGCCGCGCCTGATTCATCCCCACGCTGCCCAGCCGCCAGTGCGGGCGCCGTTCACTGCCGTTAAAGCCCGGAATGGCGCTTTCCCAGCCAAGATTCAGGGTCAACCGCTCCGGGCAGTAAATAATATTCTGCAAAACCAAATCGTTAACGGAAGTGTAGGAGTGTCTGTCCTCGGCGCGAATATAAAACAGATCGCCGCGCGTGATGCGGTAAGGGCGATCGTTGAGCACATGCAAACCGTTGCCGCGCCAGACCAGCACCAGTTCACAAAACTCGTGTGTATGTTCCGCGAACACATTTTGCGGATAGCGATCGGCAACCGCGACAGCCTGGCCGTCATTCGCAAAAAAGTCTTTTTTCAGAAGGACTAACTGATTTGCCACCGCAGCACCTCACGTTGAATGCTTGCCGGATGGCGCTACGTTTGTCTGGCCTACAGATCGCCGCCGTAGGCCGGATAAGACGAAGCCGCCATCCGGCATTGAAGGGGACGATTATCAGCAAATTGGCGACAAAAAACGGTGATAGCTTTCGCGTTACTGTAGCAATGCGTCCCGCCCCTGGCGAATATCCCTGGGCGACCAGTCAAATTCCCGGCGAAACAGCGTCGAAAAATGGTTACTGTCGCCAAAACCGCAGCGATACGCGATATCTGTGACGCTTTCATCACTGTGACGCAGCAGATGGCGAGCCTTGATAAGCCGCAGACGGTTAAGATAGCGCTGCGGCGTCAGGCCGGTCTGCTGTTTGAGCTGACGATGCAGCGTGCGCAGCGAGAGCGAAAACTTGTCGGCTATCGATTCCCAGCACACCTCTTCAGCAAAATGATCCTCCAGCCAGGCCAGCAACTGATTCAGCCGCGCATCGTTATTGGCCGCCCCTTCCATCAGGCTGCTTTTACGCAGCAGCACCAGCAACTGCATAAACAGAATTTCACGGTTGGCGACCGCAGGCGTGTCCATCTCGTCTCCGGCGTTTTCCATCTGCGCCACCAGTTGCCGCACCTGCTGCAACGCGCTCTGATTCACGCGCCAGTGTGACGGATACTGCCCATCCTGTTCCTGCGGCAAGAGCTGGTTCAGCCCTGCCAGAAACTGAAACGCGTCCGGCGAGCGATAGAGCACATTCGTCAGACACAGGTTGTCGGTGTGTTCATACAGATGTCTGTCGTGATCGCGAACAAAGCAGACCGTACCGCCGCTAATGGTGTAGGGCTGCCCATTGAACACATGAATGCCGGTGCCATGTTCAACAATCACAATCTCATGAAAATCATGATGATGTTCAGGAAAAGCGGACTGAGGAAGCCGGGGTTCAATGGCCACGGGCGCTTTACCTGACGGAAAAAAATCCACGCTATGCAGTACGGTCATGATGGCTTCCTGATATGAGAAACATGTCAGAAATAGTAATTAAGGGTTACTACCCTCACCTTAAATTTTTAACGCCAAAGCGCGCAAACCCGGTCGTTTTTTCAAGAAAGGACGGGAAAGATCAGGAAATGCGGACGCCGTCACATCCGGCCAATTCACGCTGATAAACGGAAATTGTGAACGCTATCACGTTCACCTTTGCCTCCTTGCCAGCGGCCAATTTAACCTGTCAGTAACAGGAAGGTACGCCTTCCTGGGGGTTCTTAGACTGAGTGCAATGAAACTCAGAAGGACTTCACCATGACTTTTCGCCATTGTGTCGCTGTCGATCTCGGAGCATCCAGCGGGCGCGTAATGCTGGCGCGTTACGACAGTGAACAACACGCCCTGACGCTGCGTGAAATCCACCGCTTCGCGAACTGTTTGCAAAAAACAGACGGGTTCGACGCCTGGGATATCGACAGCCTGGAAAATGAAATTCGCCTTGGACTGGAGAAAGTCTGCGATGAAGGTATCCGTATTGACAGCATCGGCATTGATACCTGGGGCGTGGACTATGTGCTGCTCGACAAGCACGGCCAGCGCGTCGGTCTGCCCGTATCTTATCGCGACAACCGTACCACGGGGGTGATGCAGCAGGCGCTGGCGCAGCTCGGCAAGCATGATATCTATCGCCGCAGCGGCATTCAGTTTCTGCCGTTCAATACGCTGTATCAGCTCCGCGCGCTGGTTGAACAACAGCCTGAACTTATCCCGCAGGTGGCGCATGCCCTGCTGATCCCCGACTATTTCAGTTTCCGCCTGACGGGCGAAATGAACTGGGAATACACCAACGCCACCACCACGCAGCTCGTCAATATCAACAGCGATGACTGGGACGATACCCTGCTGGACTGGACCGGCGCCAACAAAGCCTGGTTTGGCAGGCCCACCCATCCGGGCAACGTGATCGGCTACTGGATCTGCCCACAGAAAAATCAAATTCCGGTGGTCGCCGTCGCCAGTCACGACACCGCCAGCGCAGTGATCGCCTCTCCGCTGGCCGATAAAAACAGCGCTTATCTCTCTTCCGGCACCTGGTCGTTGATGGGCTTCGAGTGCAGAACGCCTTACACCGATGACGCGGCGCTGGCGGCGAACATCACCAATGAAGGCGGCGCAGAAGGCCGCTACCGGGTGCTGAAAAACATCATGGGGCTCTGGCTGCTTCAGCGCGTACTGAAAGAGCGCCAGATTACCGACCTGCCCGCGCTGATCGCCGAGACCCAGTCGCTTCCGGCCTGCCGTTTCCTGATAAACCCGAATGACGATCGCTTTATCAACCCCGCCGATATGAGCGCGGAGATTCAGGCGGCCTGCCGTGAATCCGGCCAGCCGGAACCCACCCGTAACGCCGAACTGGCACGCTGCATTTTCGACAGTCTGGCGCTGCTGTATGCCGATGTGTTGCAGGAGCTGGCGAACCTGCGTGGTGAAGCCTTTAGCCAGCTGCACATCGTCGGCGGAGGTTGCCAGAACGCCCTGCTGAACCAGCTGTGCGCTGATGCCTGCGGCATTCGCGTGATGGCCGGGCCGATTGAGGCTTCCACCCTCGGCAATATCGGCATCCAGCTCATGACGCTGGACGAACTGAACAACGTTGACGACTTCCGTCAGGTGGTGAGAACCAACTACGACCTGACGACCTTTACCCCAAATCCTGACAGTGAAATTGCCCGCCACGTTGCGCAGTTTCAATCAAAACGACAGACAAAGGAGCTTTGCGCATGACCACTCAACTTGAACAAGCCTGGGAACTGGCAAAACAACGTTTTGCTGCGGTAGGTATTGATGTCGAGGAGGCGTTACGCCAGCTCGATCGTCTGCCGGTATCGATGCACTGCTGGCAGGGCGACGACGTCGCCGGATTCGAAAACCCGGAAGGATCGCTCACCGGCGGTATTCAGGCCACCGGTAACTATCCCGGTAAAGCACGCAGCGCCAGCGAGCTGCGTGCCGACCTGGAACAGGCGCTAAGCCTGATTCCTGGGCCAAAACGCCTGAACTTACACGCAATCTATCTGGAGTCTGACACACCGGTGTCCCGCGACCAGATCAAACCGGAGCACTTCAAAAACTGGGTGGAATGGGCAAAAGCGAACCAGTTAGGGCTGGACTTCAACCCCTCCTGCTTCTCTCACCCGCTGAGCGCTGACGGCTTCACCCTGGCGCACGCGGACGACAACATTCGCCAGTTCTGGATTGACCACTGCAAGGCCAGCCGCCGCGTATCTGCGTACTTCGGTGAGCAACTGGGCACGCCGTCGGTGATGAACATCTGGGTCCCGGATGGCATGAAAGACATCACCGTTGACCGCTTAGCGCCGCGCCAACGCCTGCTGGAGGCGCTGGACGAGGTGATCAGCGAAAAACTGAACCCGGCGCATCACATCGACGCCGTGGAAAGCAAACTGTTCGGTATTGGCGCGGAAAGCTATACCGTCGGCTCCAACGAGTTCTACATGGGCTACGCCACCAGCCGCCAGACCGCGCTGTGCCTCGACGCGGGCCACTTCCATCCGACCGAAGTGATTTCCGACAAGATTTCCGCCGCCATGCTGTATGTGCCGCGCCTGCTGCTGCACGTCAGCCGCCCGGTACGCTGGGACAGCGACCACGTCGTGCTGCTGGATGATGAAACCCAGGCAATTGCCAGCGAAATCGTGCGTCACAACCTGTTTGACCGTGTGCATATCGGCCTCGATTTCTTCGATGCCTCCATCAACCGTATCGCCGCGTGGGTTATCGGCACGCGCAATATGAAGAAAGCGCTGCTGCGCGCGCTGCTGGAACCAACCGGGCAGCTGCGTCAGTTAGAAGCCAGCGGCGATTACACCGCCCGCCTGGCGCTGCTGGAAGAGCAGAAATCCCTGCCGTGGCAAGCCGTCTGGGAAATGTATTGCCAGCGTCACGACACGCCAGCCGGCAGCCAGTGGCTGGAAAGCGTCCGTGCCTATGAAAAAGAGATTCTGAGCAAACGTAGCTAACCGCGACGCCTGACTTGTAGGCCGGATAAGACGTTCCGCGTCGCCATCCGGCAATAAATGAAACACGATAGCCGGATGGCGCTGCGCTTATCCGGCCTACGTAAGACCCGATAACGTTCGGGCAATAAATGGGAACACCGAACATGCAGAACATTACCCACTCCTGGTTTGTCCAGGGAATGATCAAAGCCACCTCCGACGCCTGGCTGAAGGGCTGGGACGAACGCAACGGCGGCAACCTGACGCTGCGTCTGGATGAGGCGGATATCGCGCCGTTTACCGACGATTTCCACCAGGAGCCGCGCTATATCGCGCTGAGTCAGCCAATGCCGCTGCTGGCGAACACGCCGTTTATCGTCACCGGCTCCGGCAAATTCTTCCGCAACGTACAGCTCGATCCGGCAGCGAATTTAGGCGTGGTGAAAGTGGACAGCGACGGCGCGGGCTACCACATTCTGTGGGGGCTGAATCATGAGGCGGTTCCAACCTCCGAGCTGCCGGCTCACTTCCTCTCCCACTGCGAGCGCATTAACGCCACCGACGGCAAAGACCGCGTGATCATGCATTGCCACGCCACCAACCTGATCGCGCTGACCTACGTGCTGGAAAACAACACGCCGCTTTTCACCCGCAAACTGTGGGAAGGCAGCACCGAGTGCCTGGTGGTGTTCCCGGACGGCGTCGGCATTCTGCCGTGGATGGTGCCGGGCACCGATGAGATCGGTCAGGCCACCGCGCAGGAAATGCAGAAGCATTCGCTGGTGCTGTGGCCCTTCCACGGCGTGTTCGGCAGCGGCCCGACGCTGGATGAAACATTCGGCCTGATCGATACCGCCGAGAAGTCTGCGGAGGTGCTGGTCAAAATCTATTCGATGGGCGGTATGAAGCAAACCATCACGCGTGAAGAACTGGTAGCGCTTGGCAAACGCTTTGGCGTGACTCCGCTTGCCAGTGCATTAGCGTTGTACTGATTCTTCCCGCAATCCAATGCCGGATGGCGGCTTCGCCTTATCCGGCCTATGCCGTAGGCCCGATAAGCGCAACGTCATCGGGCAATAGGGTAACGCGTCAATCTTAAGGAGAATATTCATGAGCTTCATGTTGGCACTTCCCAAAATTAGCCTGCATGGCGCAGGCGCAATCGGCGATATGGTTAACCTCGTCGCGAATAAGCAATGGGGTAAAGCGCTGGTCGTCACTGACGGGCAACTGGTAAAACTGGGCCTGCTGGACAGCCTGTTTGCCGCGCTTGACGCGCATCAGATGTCGTACCACCTTTTCGACGAGGTTTTCCCGAACCCCACTGAAGAACTGGTGCAAAAAGGGTATGCGGCATATCAGGACGCGCAGTGTGATTACATCATCGCCTTCGGCGGTGGCAGCCCGATCGATACCGCCAAAGCGGTCAAAATTCTGACGGCGAATCCTGGCCCCTCTACCGCCTATTCAGGCGTCGGCAAAGTCAAAAACGCGGGCGTTCCGCTGGTGGCGATTAATACCACCGCCGGTACGGCAGCGGAAATGACCAGCAATGCCGTCATTATCGACTCCGCGCGCCAGGTCAAAGAGGTCATCATCGACCCGAATATCATCCCTGATATCGCGGTGGACGACGCCAGCGTTATGCTGGACATCCCGCCATCCGTCACTGCCGCCACCGGCATGGATGCGCTGACCCACGCCATTGAGGCCTATGTCTCGGTTGGCGCGCACCCGCTTACCGACGCCAACGCGCTGGAAGCCATTCGGCTGATTAATCTGTGGCTGCCGAAAGCGGTTGATGACGGCCACAACCTCGAAGCGCGTGAGCAGATGGCGTTTGGCCAGTATCTGGCAGGTATGGCGTTCAACAGCGCTGGTCTTGGTCTGGTACACGCGCTGGCGCATCAGCCAGGCGCCACGCACAACCTGCCGCATGGCGTCTGTAACGCCATCCTGCTGCCGATCATTGAGAACTTTAACCGCCCGAACGCGGTCGCGCGTTTTGCCCGCGTCGCCCAGGCGATGGGCGTCGATACTCAAGGTATGAGCATTGAGGCGGCGAGTATGGAAGCGATCAATGCAATTCGCGCATTGAGCAAACGCGTCGGCATTCCTGAAGGTTTCAGCACACTGGGCGTCACGAAAGACGATATTGAAGGCTGGCTGGACAAAGCGCTGGCAGATCCGTGCGCGCCGTGCAATCCACGCACCGCCAGCCGCGATGACGTCCGCGAGTTGTATCTGGAGGCGCTATGATCCGCAAAGCGTTTGTGATGCAGGTGAATGCCGACGCACACGAGGAGTATCAGCGTCGCCATAATCCCATCTGGCCGGAGCTGGAAAGCGTATTGAAAGCGCATGGCGCGCATCACTATGCGATTTACCTCGATAAAGAACGCAACCTGTTGTTCGCGACCGTCGAGATTGAATCGGAAGAGCGCTGGAATGCCATCGCCAGTACCGACGTGTGCCAGCGTTGGTGGAAGCATATGCGCGACGTGATGCCTGCCAACCCGGATAACAGCCCGGTGAGCGCAGAGCTGAAAGAAGTGTTTTACCTGGCGTAGGCTGTCTGAAGCCGGATGGCGACGCTAACGCGTCTTATCCGGCCTACAGGTAGCAAACGGCACGAAATTGTAGGCCGGATAAGCGTTAGCGCCATCCGGCGTCATAAACCTCATCGCGCGGAATTAATTTTGCTCGGCCACCAGGATCGCCTGCGTATCCACTTCCAGCGCTTTAAAGATGTGCTCCTGATCGGCGGGATAACAAATATAATCGCCCTCGCCTAACTCTTCCGGCGCCTCTGTCAGCCCGACAAGCGCTTTCCCCCGCGTCACAATAATATGCTCCACCGATCCCGGCGGATGTGGATGTGAAATACGATCCGCCCCCGGCTGCGTCAGCAGCAGGTAGATATCGCGCCGCGCCCCTGGCGGACAGGCAGCCAGTAAAATAGCCTGATAGTGGGCCTGTTCCGCCACCACTTTTGTCCCTTCTCCGCGACGAATCACCTGCGTTTTTTGCGCCTGCGGCTCCAGCAGACGTGCAAAGGGAATATCCAGGGCCACGCAAAGCGCCCAGAGCGTTTCCAGGCTAGGATTTCCATTGCCCGCTTCCAGTTGCGACAGGGTAGATTTCGCAATCCCCGCACGCCGGGCGATTTCCGCCAGCGACAGGCCGGTACGCTGACGTTCGCGCACCAGGCTTTTCGCGATCACGCTAATGGGCTGTGTCATTCACGACTCCGCGTTCTTTATATCGAACGAATCGTTCGACTTGTAAATCAATTCTGTTGCGTTCATTATAATGGAAATTCGTTCGATATGGCTAAGATAGTATGAAACATCACCTCTCATGTCTCAGCGGAGACACGATAAAAGCGATATTTTTAGTGTGTCTGGCCGTTGGCGTCGTTGGGATGTCCTACGGATCGCTGGCGATGGCCTACGGCTTCCCGATTTGGGTGCCGTTTGTACTCTCCATTTTTGTCCTGGCGGGGGCGTCCGAATTTATGTTTATCGGCATTGTCGCCAGCGGCGGGAACCCACTGGCCGCCGCCGCTGCCGGTTTGCTGGTGAATGCCCGCCATATTCCATTCGGCGTAACGGTACGTGAACTGGTAGGCACCCGCGCCGCCAGCTTTCTGGGCTGCCATATCATGAATGATGAAAGCGTCGTCTTTGGTCTGTCGCAAAAAACACGGCAACAGCGCAAAGCCGCCTACTGGCTGTGCGGCGCGGGCGTCGCAATTTTTTGGCCACTGGGCGCACTGCTTGGCGCGATGGTCGGCAAACTGCTCCCGGCACCGGAAACCATCGGTCTGGACGCGGTATTTCCCGCCATTTTATTGGCGTTAGTGATCCCGGCGTTCAGGAATCGCACCACGCTGATCCGCGCCTGTAGCGGCGCCGGGCTGTCGCTTGCCGCCGTCCCCTTCGCACCGGTCGGGTTGCCGGTACTGCTCTCTCTGCTTGGCTTACTGACGAGGAAAAAATAATGGGCAACATGACGCTGTTTATCGTCGGTATTGCTGTGTTATCGGCAGGCACCTATCTGATGCGTCTTGGCGGAGCAAAGCTCGGCAACCGGCTGGCGCTCTCCGAACGTTCTCAGGCGCTATTGTCGGATGCGGCAACGGTATTGCTGTTTTCAGTGGCGCTGGCAACCACGTTTTATGAAGGCGAACATTTTGCCGGAATGGCGAGGGTACTGGGCGTCGCGTTCGCTGTTTTCCTGGCGTGGCGCAAAATGCCGCTGATTGTGGTGATTATCGCTGCGGCGGTGGTGACAGCGCTGCTAAGGCTGGCGGGTATGCACTAAATATGAGGCATTTATCGGAATAGTAAAACAGTAAACGCAGAAACGAAAAAAGCGCCCTGAAGGCGCTCTTTCGACAGTTTTGGATCACTTATTTCAGCAGTTCAGCGGTCATATGCACGCGGTTACCGGAGTATGCGGAAGTGATTTTGTAATCACTGGCGCCAGCCTGCTGAGCCTGAGCGGCGATTTTTGCTTCTGCGCTTTCCAGAGTAGAGCCCGTCGCGGTAACAGACTGAGCGGCGAAAGAACCGAAAGAAGTAGCGAGAGCGATAACTGCGACAAAAGTTTTGATGCTTTTCATGATATAAACCCTTTAACTTAGTTGTTTGAGTAAGGCACCGTGCCTTGATGTGATAAATAATAGGCCGGTATTCGAACAACTAAAAGCGGAAGGATTTGCTATTCTTTTTCAAATTTACTGAATAAAATTCAACCTGCCATCAAACGCCGTGGATGCGTATAAATTGTCGCCTTGCCCGGCTTGCAAAAGCCCACCAGCGTCAGGTTACAGCGCTCAGCCACGTCAACCGCTAACGTGGTGGCTGCGGAGACGGCAAACAGGATTTCAACGCCGCACATCGCCGATTTCTGCACCATTTCATAGCTGGCGCGACTGGAGACCAGCACCGCGCCCTGCTGCCAGCTTTCGCCTTCCGTCGCCCGGCGCCCCAGCAGTTTATCCAGCGCGACATGGCGACCGACATCTTCATGCCCGCCCGCTAATTCACCGGACGGCATCGCCCACGCCGCCGCGTGAGTACAGCCGGTAAGCTGACCGACCGGTTGAAAATCAGACAGATGCTTCAACGCGCGATCAAGATTCGCCAGGTCAAAGGTTTGGGTAAACGGGAGCGGCGTAATGGGTTTGCCGATGTCATTCAGCTGCTCCACGCCGCAAACGCCGCAGCCGGTACGCCCGGCCAGGGCGCGACGACGTTCTTTCAGCCCCATAAAGCGGCGGCTGGAAAGCTCAATCTGCACTTCAAGGCCGTTGCAGGAAGGAACGACATCCATGCCATAAATATCCTGCGGACATTCAATAATGCCTTCCGACAGTGAAAAACCGATCGCGAATTGTTCCAGATCTTTCGGCGTGGTCATCATCACCACATGGGAAATGCCGTTATAGACCAGCGCGACAGGAACTTCCGTCGCCAGCATATCCGGTTTTGATTGCGTCAGGCACCCGCGCGTCCAGACGGCATGAGAAACAGCGCCCTCCGGGGATGAATTTTGATGGTCAGACAAAGCAGCTTCCTGGTATGGACTCACGATAAGAGAGATTACGTTCAGGCAGGATGAGAGCGCCTTTGCGCATTTAACTGCGGTTATTGTCCTCCATTATTTTTGTGAGGTCAAAACCGGGGCAAAACCGCCCCGGTCGGCAGGATGAGAACGCTAGTTAGCCGCGAGAGCGTCAAACGACACGGTGTAGGTTTCTTCCAGATCCTGCGTATTGCTGGTCTGGAAAGCTTTATCGGCAAGATAAGTGGTGATCATCAGTGTTGCAACCCACTGTTTTCCTGCCACTTCCTGGCCGTTTACCGCAGCAGCGGACATATCCGGCAACAGCGTCATTTCCGCAGCGCCACCCGATACCTGCGCCGCGCCCCGGGGAACCGAAGCCAACTGAACGGGAGCGTTATCGACTCTGGCATTTTTCATTTTAATCGACATCGCGCCGTTGTCAGAAAACCGCCAGGCCTGCCCCTGCCGGGCGGGGCCATCCACAAAGAGCCGAATTTTATGTTCATCAGTACAGATGACGGAGACCTGTAACTCCCGGGTGACGGAGGCATAACCGTGATACATATTCCCGGCGTATTCGGTGCTCCCCTCCCTCATATCCTCCCTGCGGAACCGCCCATAGTCGACCTGTTTTGTCGAAGATAAAATCTGACAGTCGCCTTCTTCCGCCAGTGCGGATGGCGCATTCCCACACAAGAAACCCGCCAGTAATACAGGCATAAAAACGCTAAGGTGTTTCATGGAGCCAGCTCCCTGTTTCATTAGAGACATTTCCCTTTTATCTCCTCGTAGAATTTCTGCGGATCGGCTTCCGGCAGGGTGTAGTTCAGTTTGCATCGTCCACCGTCCACCTTCGCATACAGCTGATGGCTTGCTGAGATATCATTCAGGAAGATCAAACCGTCCTCTGGCGCGGAAGTGATGTATTCCCCGGCGTCGTTGACAATGGAGACGCCTTTCGGCAACGGAGTACCGTCTGCACGCATGACAGAGAGCAGCACGCGCCGCTGACTCAGCGTGGTGAATTGCCATTTCGCGACCGCCCCGTGCGACGCTTTAATCGCCGTCCGGCCATTATTGACGTCAAGATTGCCCGGAAGACTTTGGGTATTGAGTTCCAGCGTACTTTCATGGAACGGCGTCAATGACGGGACAACGGCCTGACCCCATTTATCGGTCCAGACGGGCCCGCGCGACGTCACGATTTCGATACCGGCAACAGGCTTGTCCAGTTGGGTAATGGCATACGTGTCCGCGACCGGATACGGTGAGAAGGTCACGCCATCGTCATGCGCCACAATGCCGCCACTCAATGCGGCAGAGTAGTTCGTATTGCTGTCGTTATCGCCGCCAGCCGCCACGGACAGCGTGGTATAGTGAAGATTGCTGTTAAGCGAGCTATCCCAGTCGGTAACACTTTCGTCCTGATCGCGAGACACGCCGACCGTGTATTGGTTGTCGTCATTCAGCGACCCCATCGCCCGCGTGCCATAAGAGCTTCTTCCTTCACTCTCGCGATACCACGAGTTCGTTGAAACACCGGTACGGCCTAACGGAACAGAAACGTTCACGTAGAACATATCGTGATCGCTCTCATCCCCACGACTGATATCCGATTCCCAGTTCACGCTGACGCTGAAATATTTATAGGTTTGCGACCAGGAAGAGATAATGCGGCGGCTATTATAGTCGCTGTCCCAGGCCTCATTACGGTAGTAGCCGAGTGAAAAACGCCCCAGAAGCGTATCCGACCAACTGACCGCGACGTTCGTATCGTATTTCGTTGGGGAGTAATCATCGTCGTCGCTATACAGTTCCTGCATTTCGCGATAGTCCGCCGTGCCGTAGCTGCCGCCCAGCGAAATCCCCATCCCCCAGGGCAAGGAATACCCAAGATCCAGCGTGGTTTTGTGTCCATCAGTCTGGCTACGGTTATCGATCGACCCAAGAAACCCGAGCGAGGCATATAAATTCTGTACGGGAACGGTATCCACATTGGCAGAGAAACCGTAATAGTGGTTATCCGCCATCACCATTCCGGCCATGAGATTCATACGATTATTCACTGACCAGCCATCAGACGCCGACACAATCCAGGGCTGCTCAAAATTCGTGTCCATATCTTCCGCACGCCCCACGGCCAGAGAAAAGCCCGGCGCCCTGCCGACATGGTTGCTACGAAACGTGCTCGCCGATACGGTAAAATGGCTTTCGCTTCCATCGGTCTCCGTCACCGTGACATTCAGGTCGGTGTTGAGGTTAGCAATGGGCACATCGGTTAAGGTAAAGGGGCCAGCGGGAACAAGCGTTGAATAGATGATCTGCCCGCCCTGGCGAATATCCACGCGCGCCTGAGAATATCTGGCGATCCCCGTCACCTCGACGCCGCTCCCCTCGTTCGGCAGCAGGGTATTATCCGGCATGACTTGCACACCGTAGACCGATGGAATACTAAAGCGGCTGTTGGCAATGTTGATTTGCCCGCCCTGCACCATCACGCCATAGTCGGCGAAAGTGCGTTGCGCGTAGGTATAATACGAGTCGGTTTCTAATTCCTGGTCGCTGCCGTCGCTGACGAATTGTGTGCTGCGCACAATCCAGTCACCCGCATTAAAACCAAGTTCAAACGTTGACTGAAAGCGGTCTGAATTATCGCCGTCATATTTATAATGCGTGCCAAACATGGAGTAATTCAGCATTGCGGCATGACCACCGCGAACGTCCGCGACCTGTCGGTTATTATCTGGATCAATCGCTTCCTGCGGAACAACCAGCGACATTTCTTCTGTTTCAGGCGTAGCGCTAACGGTTGCCGTAGACCAGTATTGATGGATCAGCGGGCAGGTTTCTCTTTTTATTTTCGTGATGAGTCCTGCGCTTTCCAGAAATGCTTTATCAATACAGGGCTGCCCTTCCTCATTAAACTTAACCGACATGACACTGTGTTTCTTGCCATTAATAATAACGGTCACATTATGGACACCAGGAGTGAACCGGGACGCTAAGGAATAATAATCAGCAATCACAGGATCGAGACCATTAGATTCTAATGCATCAGTATCAAATACCGCTCTCGCCAACTCCATCGTTCCAGTAGAGGTCGGCATTATTTCCGCCCGTATACTGAAAGCGATTGCCGTCAGACAAAACACAATAATTCCTTTTTTAGCGGAACCGCGAATCATAACCACTCCATGTGTTTTACAATAAACTGAGATTAATTATTTTATTTCTGCGACAAAACTCTTCGCCTTATAGCCATAGCGCGTAGCAGGATACATTTCGATATTTTTATCCAGTGCGGATAATGTGGTCGAGGCATGGGCACTTATTGTTTCACCCGGCAGAATATAAGCCTTTGGTAAATCAGCGTGCGCACCTGATGGCAATAATTTTACTTTCTGCTCCAGACGGATAACATAAGGCGTTTTATTTTCCACGCTGAGTTTTCCGCCGCGCATATGCCACTGGAGATCTTTCCACGGCTCCATATTCACGTCTAAACCCGAAGGATGAATAATGACGGGAAGGTTTTGGCTAAAGACCACTTTAACTTTGTTTTTATCCCGTTGCGGGATGGTCGTAAAAATAACGCGCTTCAAATGCTCAACTTTTAACGGCTCCGCGTTATTTTTAAGAACGAATCGCACACGTTGCGTCTTACCGGCATCAACACGCGTAACGGGTTGCGTGACAATCAGGCCAGGCTGCGGATCGTCTGGAAGATTGACGATTTTGGTATACAAGAGCTGGGCATCAGCATCGGTGTTTTTAACATCCATACTGCCGCCTTGCTCTTCTTCATTAATCAGCAGCAGCGACGTGTCGGGCACCATCCCGGCGGCCAGACAGTTAAATGACGCCAATAAACAGGCGCAGATTAATGTTTTCTTGAAGGAAAGCATAATATTAGTCCATTAATATTCATAACTGCTCCCCATAGTAATATGGGGAGCATCTACGATACGTGCAGTGTAATTACAGGTATACCAGCTCTACGGTGGTTAAGCCGTCAAGCGTCGCTTCATCGGTAATTTGCAGATCGTCTGTCGGGTTGATAATCGCGGACACACCGACGTTAAAGTTGACTTTTGTTTGCGGTTCTGGCGCAGAAGCCGAGCTTTTACCAAAGCTGTAAACCTCGCTGTTATTATTTATGATCTGCATATAGCTGTTGCCTGCTTTTGTTCCCCAGCTAGTGCCGTCATTTGCTGAGAAATAGGCAACCAGGTTATCGCCATTGCCGTTAGTCAGCGTTCCTGAATCAATCTGAATACCCAGCGCATATGCCCCAATTTTCTGGCTACCGTACAGCCCCAGG
Source organism: Citrobacter sp. CK180 (assembly GCF_030333655.1). NCBI lineage: Bacteria > Pseudomonadati > Pseudomonadota > Gammaproteobacteria > Enterobacterales > Enterobacteriaceae > Citrobacter > Citrobacter sp. CK180. The sequence continues at coordinate 81,997 of NZ_JAOWFM010000040.1, forward strand.
CCAAAAAGATAATTAGCAGAAGAAATGAAATCAGTCGATGCGAAATTAATGGCATAACCGGTGGTCGGTGCAGAAGCGCTATGCATATCAGTAAAAGAAACGCCGACACGCGTATCTTCTTCACAGGTAATGGCGACTGGCACGGTTTTAATGTCAGGCAGCGCGGTTGGCGTAGTTGAATTTAATGACGCCACTTTGATGGTGCCAAAATCAGCGATACCGCCGCCGCTTGGGAATGACGGAATACAGGAAGCAGGAACAATTTTCCCTGATACTTTAATATCAACGCTCGGTGCCGCCATAACGGAAGAAGCCGTCAGCGCCAGCACAGACACCATCAGGCTTTTTTTTAAAAAAACATTCATTTTTATTTCCTTATAAAAGAAGCCACTTTATATAATGATGACCTCTGCATATTTCAAAAAATTGACATGACACCAACATACAATATTGGTTGGCGAAATTTATCATTTGTCAAAAAACCATACAATCGAAAGATTATTTTTAAGAATTTATTCCAGGAAAATCCTCAAAGGAAATCCTTATATATATTCACCAAACATATACAATGATTCATATAAAAGATTAAATCCCGTTATTGTATAAATAATAAATATTATCTACCGCCAGAAAAGTCGATCCATCCAGAACTACCGATAAAGAATGCTGATACCTCATCTCTTTTCGAACAACAACACAATTATTTAACATAGTGATGATTACGCAGCGAAATTTATTAACTCTAAAGTATTAGCTCCTGCTTTTTCGGTTGCAAAGCTCGTCATTCATTATACTTCAATGTGATAAGCATCACATTTTCATGTTGCCATCATGAAAACTCATTCACTTTTATTTAACCGCAACAGAACACACCTACCAACATTATGGTATCCTGAGTTATATCCCTCCCGGAACTGAGGGAATGCGCAAATTCTTCCCTTTGCGGCCGGTTTCATGGTGGTCCGCAAAGTAAAACTACATAGCAATGTCGAAACAAGGAGCAAACCATGCAGGTCAGCAGAAGGCAGTTCTTTAAGATCTGCGCTGGCGGTATGGCAGGCACCACGGCGGCGGCACTGGGTTTCGCACCCAGCGTAGCGCTAGCGGAAACACGGCAATATAAATTGCTGCGCACCCGCGAAACCCGTAACACCTGCACTTACTGTTCCGTTGGTTGTGGGCTGTTAATGTACAGCCTCGGCGACGGTGCAAAAAACGCCAAAGCATCTATCTTCCACATCGAGGGCGATCCGGATCATCCGGTCAGCCGTGGCGCGCTTTGCCCGAAAGGGGCCGGTCTGGTGGACTTCATTCACTCCGAAAGCCGCCTGAAATACCCGGAATACCGCGCGCCAGGTTCAGATAAATGGCAGCAAATCAGTTGGGATGAGGCATTCGACCGCATCGCTAAACTGATGAAAGAAGACCGCGACGCCAACTACGTTGCGCAGAACGCCGAAGGCGTGACCGTTAACCGCTGGCTCTCCACCGGGATGCTGTGCGCTTCCGCATCCAGTAACGAAACCGGCTATTTAACGCAAAAATTCTCCCGCGCGCTCGGTATGCTCGCGGTCGACAACCAGGCGCGTGTCTGACACGGACCAACGGTAGCAAGTCTTGCTCCAACATTTGGTCGCGGTGCGATGACCAACCACTGGGTCGACATGAAGAACGCCAACCTCATCGTGGTGATGGGCGGTAACGCCGCTGAAGCCCACCCGGTAGGGTTCCGTTGGGCGATGGAAGCTAAAATTCACAACGGCGCGAAGCTGATTGTGATTGATCCTCGCTTCACGCGTACGGCGTCGGTGGCCGATTTCTATGCCCCTATCCGTTCCGGTACTGACATTGCCTTCCTGTCAGGCGTACTGCTGTACCTGCTGAACAACGAAAAATACAACCGCGAATACACCGAAGCCTATACCAACGCCAGCCTGATCGTGCGTGAAGATTTTGGCTTCGAAGATGGCCTGTTTACGGGCTATGACGCGGATAAACGCAAGTACGACAAAACCAGTTGGGCCTACGAACTGGATGAAAATGGCTTCGCTAAACGCGATACCACGCTGCAACATCCTCGCTGCGTGTGGAACCTGCTCAAGCAGCACGTTTCCCGCTATACGCCGGAGGTGGTGGAAAATATCTGCGGCACGCCGAAAGCCGATTTCCTGAAAGTATGCGAATACATTGCGGAAACCAGCGTCAAAGATAAAACCGCGTCGTTCCTGTATGCCCTCGGCTGGACGCAGCACTCCATCGGCGCGCAAAACATCCGCACGATGGCGATGATCCAACTGTTGCTCGGCAACATGGGGATGGCTGGCGGCGGCGTCAACGCGCTGCGCGGTCACTCCAACATTCAGGGGCTGACTGACTTAGGGTTGCTGTCGCAAAGCCTGACGGGTTACATGACGCTGCCCAGCGAAAAACAGACCGACCTGCAAACCTACCTTGCCGCCAACACGCCAAAACCGCTGCTGGAAGGTCAGGTCAACTACTGGAGCAACTACCCGAAATTCTTCGTTTCTATGATGAAAGCCTTCTTTGGCGATAACGCGACGAAGGAAAACGACTGGGGCTTCGACTGGTTGCCGAAGTGGGACAAAGGGTACGACGTCCTGCAATACTTCGAGATGATGAACGAAGGCAAGGTCAATGGCTATCTCTGCCAGGGCTTTAACCCGGTCGCCTCATTCCCGAACAAAAACAAAGTGGTTGCGTCACTCTCTAAACTGAAGTTCCTGGTGACTATCGACCCGCTCAATACCGAAACGTCCACCTTCTGGCAAAACCACGGTGAGTCGAACGATGTTGATCCGTCGAAAATCCAGACCGAAGTGTTCCGTCTGCCGTCAACCTGCTTTGCCGAAGAGAACGGCTCTATCGTCAACTCCGGCCGCTGGCTGCAATGGCACTGGAAAGGCGCGGACGCCCCCGGCGACGCCGTAACCGACGGCGAGATCCTGGCCGGTATCTTCTTACGCCTGCGTAAGATGTACGCCGAGCAAGGCGGCGCGAACCCGGAACAGGTGCTGAATATGACCTGGAACTACTCCACGCCGCATGAACCGTCTTCGGAAGAAGTGGCGATGGAAAGTAACGGTAAGGCGCTGGCCGATCTTATCGACCCGGCAACGGGGGCGGTGATCGTGAAGAAAGGCCAACAGCTCAGCTCGTTCGCCCAGCTACGTGACGATGGTACCACGTCCAGCGGATGCTGGATTTTCGCCGGTAGCTGGACGCCGGAAGGCAACCAGATGGCGCGCCGCGATAACTCCGATCCGTCAGGCCTCGGCAATACGCTGGGGTGGGCATGGGCATGGCCGCTGAACCGCCGCATTCTGTATAACCGCGCCTCCGCCGATCCACAGGGCAACCCGTGGGATCCGAAGCGCCAAATCCTGAAATGGGACGGTGCGAAATGGGGCGGGATGGATATCCCGGACTACAGCGCCGCTGCGCCGGGTAGCAACGTCGGGCCGTTCATCATGCAGCCGGAAGGGATGGGTCGCCTGTTCGCGCTCGACAAGATGGCGGAAGGGCCGTTCCCGGAACACTACGAGCCGTTTGAAACGCCGCTGGGGACGAACCCGCTGCACCCGAACGTTATCTCCAACCCTGCCGCCCGTATCTTTAAAGGCGACGCAGAGGCGTTGGGTAAAGCCGATAAGTTCCCTTACGTCGGAACAACTTACCGTCTGACCGAGCACTTCCACTACTGGACCAAACACGCGCTGCTTAACGCTATCGCGCAGCCGGAACAGTTTGTGGAGATCGGCGAGAAGCTGGCGAACAAGCTCGGCATCGTGCATGGCGATACCGTAAAAGTCTCCTCCAACCGTGGCTATATCAAAGCCAAGGCGGTAGTGACCAAGCGCATTCGCACGCTGAAAGCAGACGGCAAGGATATCGATACCATCGGTATTCCTATTCATTGGGGCTACGAAGGGGTGGCGAAAAAAGGCTTTATCGCCAATACGCTTACGCCATTCGTCGGTGATGCGAACACGCAGACGCCGGAGTTCAAGTCCTTCCTGGTGAATGTGGAAAAGGTGTAACGGAGACGACCTATGGCTTATCAATCGCAAGACATCGTTCGTCGTTCCGCGACTAACGGTTTCACTCCCGCGCCACAGGCGCGGGATCACCAGCAAGAGGTGGCGAAGCTTATCGACGTCACCACCTGTATTGGCTGTAAAGCCTGTCAGGTGGCCTGTTCGGAATGGAACGACATCCGTGATGAAGTGGGCAGCAACATCGGGGTGTACGACAACCCGGCTGATCTGACCGCAAAATCCTGGACGGTGATGCGCTTCTCGGAAGTGGAGCAAGACGACAAACTGGAATGGCTTATCCGTAAGGATGGCTGTATGCACTGCGCCGATCCGGGCTGCCTGAAGGCATGTCCGGCAGAAGGGGCTATCATTCAGTATGCCAACGGCATTGTCGACTTCCAGTCTGAACAGTGCATCGGCTGCGGCTACTGCATCGCCGGTTGTCCGTTCGATGTGCCGCGCCTCAACCCGGACGACAACCGCGTTTATAAATGTACGCTGTGCGTTGACCGCGTGGTGGTGGGGCAAGAACCGGCCTGCGTGAAGACCTGCCCGACTGGCGCTATCCACTTTGGTTCCAAAGAGGCGATGAAGACGCTGGCAGGCGAACGTGTGGCGGAGCTGAAAACCCGTGGTTACGACAATGCAGGTCTGTACGATCCGGCGGGCGTCGGCGGTACTCACGTCATGTACGTGCTGCACCATGCCGACAAACCGAATCTGTACCACGGTCTGCCGGAAAACCCGGAAATCAGCGCGACGGTGAAATTCTGGAAAGGCATCTGGAAACCTCTCGCAGCGGTCGGCTTTGCCGCGACCTTTGCGGCCAGCATCTTCCACTATGTCGGTGTCGGCCCGAACCGTGCAGATGAGGAAGAAGACAATCTGCATGAAGAGAAAGACGAGGTGCGCAAATGAAACGACGTGACACCATCGTGCGCTATACGGCGCCGGAACGCATCAACCACTGGGTAACCGCCTTCTGTTTCGTACTGGCGGCGGTGAGCGGACTGGGCTTTTTGTTCCCGTCCTTCAACTGGCTGATGCATATCATGGGCACCCCACAGCTGGCGCGCATTGTGCACCCGTTCGTGGGCGTGATCATGTTCGCCTCATTCATCATCATGTTTTTCCGTTACTGGCACCACAATCTAATCAATCGGGATGATATCTTTTGGGCGAAGAATATTCGTAAGATCGTCGTCAACGAGGAAGTCGGCGACACCGGACGTTATAACTTCGGCCAGAAATGCGTATTCTGGGCGGCGATTATTTTCCTGGTCCTGTTGCTGGTCAGCGGAGTGATCATCTGGCGTCCGTATTTTGCGCCTGCTTTCTCAATCCCGGTGATCCGATTCGCGTTAATGCTGCATTCATTTGCCGCAGTAGCGTTAATTGTGGTTATCATGGTGCACATTTACGCCGCCCTCTGGGTGAAAGGCACCATTACCGCGATGGTGGAGGGATGGGTAACCCGGTCATGGGCGAAGAAACATCACCCGCGCTGGTACCGTGAAGTCCGCCAGAAACAGGAAAAGTCATCTGAATGAGTATTCGCATAATCCCGCAAGATGAGCTGGAGAAGAGCGAGAAACGTACGGCGGATATGATTCCGCCGTTATTGTTCCCCCGGCTCAAAAATTTGTATAACCGCCGCGCCGAGCGTCTGCGCGAGCTGGCCGAAAACAACCCGCTGGGCGATTACCTGCGCTTTGCCGCGCTGATCGCACATGCCCAGGAAGTGGTGCTGTACGACCATCCGCTGGAGATGGATCTGACCGCGCGCATCAAAGAAGCGAACGCGCAGGGCAAACCGCCGCTGGACATTCACGTTTTACCGCGCGATAAGCACTGGCAGAAACTGCTGCATTCGCTGATTGCTGAGCTGAAACCGGAGATGAGCGGCCCCGCGCTGGCGGTAATCGAAAATCTGGAGAAGGCTTCGGAACAGGAACTGGAGCAAATGGCGAGCGCGCTGTTTGAATCCGATTTTGCCTCCGTCAGCAGTGATAAGGCCCCGTTTATCTGGGCGGCGCTGTCGCTCTATTGGGCGCAAATGGCCAGCCTGATCCCCGGTAAAGCCCGTGCGGAGTACGGCGAACAGCGTCAGTATTGCCCGGTGTGCGGCTCAATGCCGGTTTCCAGCATGGTGCAAATCGGCACCACGCAGGGTCTGCGTTACCTGCACTGCAACCTGTGCGAAACCGAGTGGCATGTGGTGCGCGTCAAATGCAGCAACTGCGAGCAGAGTCGCGATCTGCACTACTGGTCGCTGGATAACGAACAGGCGTCGATTAAAGCAGAAAGCTGTGGCGACTGCGGTACTTACCTGAAAATTCTGTATCAGGAAAAAGACCCGAAAGTGGAAGCCGTCGCCGACGATCTCGCCTCACTGGTGCTGGACGCGCGCATGGAGCAAGAGGGCTTTGCCCGTAGTTCCATCAACCCGTTCCTGTTCCCGGGCGAAGGGGAGTAATTCTGACGTCAGGTCGGGTGGCGCGTGCCGCCCGGCTTATAAATGATAAGGCGTAATGACTCCCGGAATCCCCGCGAAGTCCTTTGTATTGCGCGTCACGAGCGCAAAACGATGAATGTGCGCTGTAGCCAGAATAACCGCATCCGGCAACTTCATCCCGTATTCCTGCCTGAGACTGACACTTCTTTCGGCAATATCCTGTGAAACGCCGATAACGTTAAAAGCGCTCAATGCTATACGTGTGCGGGATTCCTGATGGTATTTTTTTGCCCCTACCATCACTTCCATCCAGGTAATGAGACTAATGGCATTCTGGGGTGAGTAAGCTTCGAGAGCCTTCTTCGCTTCACCACGCCCGCTAAATAAATCAATGAGAATATTGGTGTCAAACAACACCGGACCTTTAATCATCACCACTCCTCGCGAAGTTTCCTTTCGTATTCAACGCCATCTTCTTCGCAACCTTGCCAGAGCCCCAGCGCATCGGAAATAGTGGTTTCGGCTTGTCCCTGCCTTTCCAGGTATTGTTCAACTGCTTCGCGTAATAGCTCTGCTCGCGGAAGATTACGCTGTTGTTTGAGGTCATCAAGCCGCTTGATAACTTCATCGGATAAATCAAGTAATATTCTGCCCATTTCCATTCCAGCCATCATACTCATATATACCTCCAGTATATCATTGGCGATTAATTTTCAAACAACATACACTGATGAAAGACCAGAAAAAAGACTTTATGAGCGCGATTTTTGCTTTTACGAGCCGCTTTCCAGAATTGCAACCTCGTCAGCACTCCCCGTTTCTTTTCGCTAAAAACCAGGTTATAACGCTGTATATCCATATAGATTAAGGGAGTAAAATATCGAATAAAGGAGGATTACCCCCTTTATCCTACTCTTCCTCGTTGCCGCCCTCTTCATAGGGGCCAAACGGTTTTGCCGGCAATACGATATAAATACCTTCAAAAACTGCGCCTGACGTCTCGTCGCCAAACAACTCCACTTGCAGTTGCACGCGTGCTTTACGGCCTCGCGCCAACCTGTCCAGATCGCCGCTCAACGACCCCAGATCGGCAATTGCGCTGGGTTTGCCGCTGATGGGCCTGCTGTAGCGAATATGCGCATCGGCGAGAATAATCGTACCGCCCAGATGACGCTCGCGCAGCATGAGCCAGATCAGCCCCCAGCCGGTAAGCGTTGCCAGTGAAAACAAACTCCCGGCAAACAACGTGTGGTGCGGATTCTGATTGCCCGTTTCAGGCATGGTCGTAATAAATTTCTGACCAGTGTACTGCTGAATGCGCACCCCCATTTTTTCACTTAACGGGATGTGCTCATACCAGGCCTGCTGAAGCTGCCCACACCAGTCGCCACGGTGCAGAATGTCATCCAGCGTCGCGACCGGTTTAATCATCAGAAAATGGCGAACCGGCGTGGTTTGCGGGGTCGTGATTTCCCCTTGATTCACAAAGCCAAGTTTGGCGAAGAACGCTACCGCATCTTCACGGGCGCTACAGGTGACGCGTTTTACCCCTTCCTGGCGCGCCACGGACTCCAGGGTCATCGCCATCAACGTTCCCAGCCCTTTATCCTGAACAGACGGTTCAACGGCCATGAAACGAATAGAAGCTTCGTTATCCGCATTGATATACAAACGCCCTACCGCAACCAGGTTCCCCTCTTCATCCACCACCATTTGATGATGCGCCATCGCATCCCAGGCATCGCGTTCGGAGCCTTTCGGCTGGTGGAGCGGTTTGCGCAGCATTTCCCAGCGAAACTGGTAGTAACGTGCTAATTCTTCTTCTGTTTGCGGTACTCGAAGGTGATACATAGCTGTACTCTCTCTTGTTACCCGCGGCCACGCCGGAAGCTGGCTCATACCTGTAGCCAGAACGTTACGGGGCCATCATTGACCAGCGAGACCTGCATATCAGCAGCGAAACGTCCGGTTTGCGTGTTCATTTCCTGTTGGCGGCAGCGCTCAACAAAGTATTCATACAGCGCTTCAGCGCGATCCGGCGCGGCGCCTCTTGAGAAGCCCGGTCGCATACCGCGTTCGGTATCGGCAGCCAGCGTAAATTGCGACACCACCAGCACGCTTCCCCCCGCCTGTTGCACGTTGAGATTCATCTTGCCTTCGGCATCGCTAAAAATTCGATAACCGAGCACGCGCTCGCACAGGCGATTCGCTTTCTGTTCGTCATCATCCCTTTCGACACCTAATAACACTAAAAGTCCCTGGCCGATTTCACCCGTCACCTCGCCCTCCACGGTGACGCTGGCACGGGTTACGCGCTGAATTAATGCAATCATGATTGGTCTGCTTCTTCTTGTTCTGCGGCTTGTTTGAGTTTGCGGTATTCCCCGAGAGTGACAGTTATTTCGGCACCAAGCAAGACGATACACCATGTCCAGTACACCCAGACAAACAAAATGGGGATAACCGCCAGCACGCCGTAAATCAACTGATATGACGGGAACATGGTGATATAAAGCGCGAATCCTTTCTTTCCTGCTTCGAACAGTACCGCTGCGACAAAAGCGCCGACAACAGCATCGCGGTTTGGTACGCGCGTGGTCGGCACAATGCTGTACAGCAGCCAGAACGAAATCCAGGAGAGAATCAGAGGGAATACCCTCAGGACGTTATCGATAACCGTGTTGAGCTCGCTGGCCCAGCGCAGAGAAAGCAGATAGGAGCTGATCGCCAGGCTGGCGCCCGCCAGCAGTGGCCCCAGGGTCAGGATCATCCAGTAAACGGCGAAAGAATACACTTTTGGACGCGTGCGTTTGCTACGCCAGATGGTGTTCAGGGCGCTGTCGATGGCATACATCAGCAACAGCGCCGTGACGATCAGTCCACAAGCGCCTACCGCCGTCATTTTGTTGGAATTTGCGACGAACTGCTCAATATAACGCTGAATAACATCTCCCGTCGCCGGGATGAAGTTAGCAAAAATAAAATGGCGTAACTGGAGGCTGACGTCGGAAAACATGGGAAAGGCGGCGAAAAGCGCAAAAACGACGGCGATCAACGGCACTAACGAGAGCAACGAGACATAGGCCAGGTTCCCCGCGAGGGTGGTCATATTGTCCTCGTCAATGCGCTGCCACAACAGTTTAAGCCAGGCCCTGACTGGACGCGTATGATGCCTGGCTTTTTGATGCACGTTTTTTAGCATAACAACTTCGCGAAATAGTCCGGGATGGTCGTTTTATCCGTCACCAGAATACTGGTGATCCCCAACTGGTTAGCCCCTTCTATATTATCGGCGTTGTCGTCAAAAAAGACCGTATCGGCGGCAGAAAAACCTTCTGTCTGCAAAACATGCTGGTAAATCCGCACCTCAGGTTTACGCATGCCCAATTCCTGGGACAGATAAATATGATCGGCAGCCTGGCGAACTTCAGGGTATTCATCCGGCCAGAAGGTCGTATGCAGACGGTTGGTATTAGACAATACGACGACACGATGCCCCTGCTCGCGAAGCTTATGCATGATGTCGATAACCTCGGGCCGTAATGCGACAAATACCGCCTGCCAGCCGTGGGAAAATTGCTCATAGCTCAGCGGTAACGCCATCTCATGGCACAGCGCTTCTGCGAAGGCTTCATCAGTGATCTCCCCCCGCTCATGCTGATGAAACGCCTCTCCCATCGTAAAACTTTGCTTCAACGAAGCCAGCGGGACACGGCTCAGGTCACTCCATGCACCTAACACGCGGTTGAAGTCGATATCGACAATCACATTACCTAAATCAAAGATATAGAGCATGATCCTCTCCTTGCAAGCCGTGGATGAATAACTGTAGCGGGAAAGCAGGAGTTTGACTATGCGCCGGACAGGGAAAAAATCGACTAACGCAAACGGAAAAAAGGCGATGCAATGCATCGCCTTAACACTTTTCGCCGGATGGCGGCTATGCCTTATCCGGCCTACAAAACAGCCCGTAGGCCCGGTAAGCGGTAGCGCCACCGGGCGACCTGCCGGATGGCGGCTTTGCCTTATCCGGCCTACAAAATAGTCCGTAGACCCGGTAAGCTATCCGCCGTTATGGTTCAGAAGCTGTATTTCACCCCCAACATCGCTGCGGTATCACTGTAACTGTTGTCGCCTACCTGCTGAGCTACATTCCCCCACACCTGCAAACGCGGGTTAATTTGCCCTTCCACACCAACTTTCAGCTCACCAATATTTTTGGTGCCGCTGATTTCATCCCGGATCGCCCCCATCTGGACGCTCTGGTTATGGGTATTGTGGAGCCAGTTTGCTTCAACAAACGGCTGAAACTCGCGGTCTTTGCCATCATCAATGGCGTTATGGCTCTTCAGGTATGCACGCACACCGAGTCGGGTCATCAGGTTGCCGTCAGTTTTGTCTTTCACCTGAGTGCCGTTGCTTTCACGGTGCGAGTCAGCCTGCACGTCCATCCAGGTCACCTGGGCTTTTGGCTGGAGCCAGTAACTCGTACGCTCGCTTTCGCCTATCAGGAAGGTGTATCCCCCTTCGATGGATGCCGTGATACCGTCAGATTTGTATTTTTCACTGGCAAGATGGTCACCCTGCACGGTGTTATCAAACCAGTTATAGAGCACCCAGCTATCCAGATACGTCCCGGTTTTATCCGCTTCATTCGCATACCACGTCGCATACAACCCCGCGCTGTAGCCGTTCACATGACCGCGTGAAGCGTAGCCATTATGGGTGTTATGCGTTTTACTTTTCTGATTGGCATAACCTGCCATCACACCCAGATGCCAGCGGTCGAGACTATCGCTGCTCCACTGCGCCAGGTCGCCGCCAATCTGCAATACATAGCGATTAGCCTGCGTTTTCAGTTGCTTGCTGCCATCAGTAAAGCGCATATGACCACCTACGTTACGCATCCACATGCTGGTCACTTTCTGCTCGCCCGTTAATATGTCGGTGTACTGGGTTTCACCCAGGCGATCGTGCAGACGGGTGATAAACAGCGTATTGGCGGCATAGTTGTTCGCCAGATAGCTACCAAATTCAGGGCGGTATTGATGTTCACCAGGTTCAGGCGCTGGCGGCAGCGGTGGCTCTGGTGGCGCGGGGGGATCAACAGGATCGACCGGCCCTGGCGGCGTTGGTGGTTCCACGGGATCAACCGGCCCTGGTGGTGCCGGCGGGTCCACCGGGTCAACCGGTCCCGGCGGTGTTGGTGGATCGACCGGGCCCGGGTTTTCTGGTTCCGGCTCCGGCTCAGGTTCTGGTTCTGGCTCCACCGGGCTTAGCTGGCTGGTGAGATACCAGTTGCTGGCATTTTTCACCACGTCATAGTCATAGCCGCCCGCCACAATACGTCCTGCTTTGGTGAACGTTCCGTCGGAAACGCCCTCAACGTCCACAATCTCAATGCCGTTAAGGGTCAGATCGCCCACACCGCCGATGTTATTGATGCCTACGTTGGTATTGCCGGAGGTATCCCCTTTGACGATCAGTTTATCGGTAAAAGAGTCATCGCCTTCAAGCACGGTGTTCAACACCAGTAACGCATCTGTGCCGGTGTAGTTGCCCACCACGGTCAGGGTTTTAAAGGTACTTTCGTCATCGCGGGACACGCCGTCTGCGCTATAACGTAATGTGGCCTGGTTCAGCGTCAGAGTAGAGACCACAGAGTTACCGGTCATCGTCCATTCGCTGTTTGCACCGTTTATATCCAGATCCAGCGTACCATGGTAGTTCGCGTTACTATTTTGTTGTGAAGAATCCGTTTGCCCCACAAAGCGGCTCCCCTCTTCCATCCGCAGATCCATCGTACCGCCGTAATATGCGCGTAAATTTCCTTCAATGTCGTATACGCCAGAGCCAACACTATCGGTAGCATAATCCCACGAGCGAACCAACGCCTGTGAACCATAGGCGTAAATGGCATAAGCGCCGCTATCAGTAACCTGAATTTTACTATCACCGCTAAGGTTCACCGTTGCAGAATCAGTAGATGAATACGCATAAACGCCATGTGCGCTCACGCCGGAGGTTTTCAAATCCACATTATTAAGGTTTATTAACCCTTTACGGGCCACATATACCGCATGAGCACTACGCCCTGACGTCGCGACTGATGCGGTGCCATTAACCGTAATACTCGCATCGCCTTTTGCTGTACCTGTAAATTGCGCGGGATCTCTACCTGCATAGATCCCGTATCCCGTATTCGCTCCACCAGGACCACGGGTAACAATATCAGTATCACCATGGATAATTATTGATGACTGGGCGTTATCTTTATTCGCAGACGCGTTGGCGCGTAGCCCCATTCCATTTTCAGCATCAACCGTTACATCACCATTGACTTCAACAATTGAATAATCAGCCTGTAATTCGCGACCAATATTTATTCCATCAGCACTACTTCCTGTTGCGGTAATATAGATATTATCTGCGACCAGTTTACCGCCTGCATTTTTAGAGTGGATTCCATCTGCTGCGGTGCCTGTTGTATTGATAACCAGATTTTTAAATTTATAGCCAATGTTATCAATATAGACACCCCAGCCAGTTAATCCTGAAGTGGTTCCTTCTGAGGTAGTATCAATACGGACTTCATCAAATCCACTGTAATCCCTTGCAGCTCCTCCGAGCGGATTACCATAGTGATATATAGTTGTATTGTCACAAAATAGTTGTGCGGTAGACGTGTAACTACATCCTGCTACAGCCTGCCCGCTCAACGCCAGCGCACTGGCAATACAGAGCGCGAGCTTTGCCGGGATCGGCGTTTTTTGAATAAGACGAGAAGATTTCATGAGAGCCACCTTTTCTGTAAGGCTTTTTTATTCGGATAAAAGCATCAAAGACGCGTGCATAAGATATTTATAAAAGGCGAAATCCATCCGCTCATCTTTAAATAATTAAAGAGTCAGAGTTCAAAGGCGTAATGAATTGTCACCTTAGCAGAATAAATACAAGTATTCATTTAATCTGTCAATGTACGGCAGGGACTCATGAGATAACAGTAAATAAAATGCACCTTATTTATTGGCATTATTCTTAATAACTATTTTTATAAAATAAAAGCATCCCTGGCAGGAAAATAAACGTCTTATAAAACAACAGCTATCAGGGTAACAATAAGCAGGCGGTTTTATTTTAAGATTTTTATATCACCACCAGGATGATTATATATTTAGCAAAAAAGTGAAAAAGAACCGTCTAAAAAGACGGTTCTTTTTATAACCCCTTCAGACTGACGTTGCGTCATCCTGGCCTGGGCTAACCTGGACAATCTCAACCTGCTGTGACTGAAGCAGGTTATGCAATGCCGGGCCTGGGTACTCATCAGTAAACAGCGCCGTTACCTGCGACACGTTGCCAATCTCTACCGCTGCGGAAGCATGGTATTTCGTATGATCGGCAGCAAGGAGGATATGCCGGGAGTGAGCCATCATGGTTTTCACCACACTGGCTTCATTGACGTCAAACTCCAGCAACGCGCCATCGCTTTCTATCGCACCGACGCTGGTGACAAGATAGTCCGCACGAAACCCCGCCACAAACGCCGTCGCAGAAGGGCCGATAATGCCGCTGTTATGCGGGCGAAGCGTTCCGCCAGGCACCATCACTTCAAAACGCGGATTATTGTACAGAATATGCGCCACACGCAGGCTGTTAGTGATAATGCGCAGATGATTGTGGTTTAACAGCGCCCGCGCTACCTGCTCAACGGTCGTACCAATGGTGATAAAGACCGTGGAGCCGTCTGGAATATAGTCCGCCACCGCTTCCGCGATGGCTTTTTTCTCTTCCGTCCAGGAGACTTCTCGCTGCTCAAAGGCGGTATTCACAACGCTGGAAGCCCGTCCCGCGCCACCGTGATGACGCGTAATCAATCCCTGATCGCTCAGTTTGCGGATATCGCGACGCACGGTCTGCGTGGACACATCCAGCAGGCCAGCCAGTTCGTCAATATTCATGTAACCGCGCTCGCCAATCAGCGCCAGCAACTGATCATGCCGTGGGTTACCGGTCAGTTCAGTAAGACTCATGCAAATTCCTCGAAAAACCATTGCCTTACATTTTATACAAAAAGTGACAGAAAAGATCGGGTTTGATCACAGTCAGGGATTCCGGCACGCCCGCCTGGTCGGGTGCATTTCAGTGCGGCCACGCCGCTGGCAAACCTGACTGCCTCTTCGACTAGCGTTCCACCCGCCAGGCTAAAGGCGAGCGCACCGTGAAAAACATCCCCCGCGCCGGTGGTGTCGACCACCTCTACCGGGAATCCGGGTTGATGCCGGAAGACATTATCGTCTAACCAGTCGCATCCTTCACTGCCGCGCGTGACATAGACATGTCCATTTGTGAGCATTTGTGATTTTTTTAACGCGCTTACGGTATCCTGTATTCCCGTCAGGCGCGTCAGACCCGGTTCAGAGAAGGCGGCATGATCGCTTAACGCCACCAGCTCGCTGATGTCCTGTGGCGTCACATCGCCATCCAGAACCGTCATGACTCCGGCCCGGCGCGCCAGCGTGAACGCCCGTTTCGCCCCTTCATGCCAGCGAACATCCGCCAGCACCACATCCCATTGAGAAAAGTCGATCTCATTAAGCCAGTCAGCGTCATGCAATAAATCCGGGCTGGGATAATTGACGATAATCCGCTCCCCTTTCGCATCGACGATGACCGCAGACTGTGAGGACTTCGCCCCCGCGTAACGCCGGGTATAGCGGGTATTTACCCCCAGGGATTCCAGCTCCGCCAGCAGGCTGTTTCCGGTGTCGTCATCTCCCACACGCCCAATAAAGTCCACCTGCGCCCCCAGTTTCGCCACAGCCACTGCGGCAGTTGCAGCAGGCCCGCCGCCCACTTCCGTATAACGTTTCGCCACATATTTACCTCCTTCAGTCGGTAAACCTTCAACGTAATAGATGCGATCCATCACGGTGATACCCACACAAGCAACACGAATCATGGTCATTCCTTAAGCATTTCGGGATGCGATTATTTTAATTTCGCAAAATGTTTAAAAAGTGACGGCTGTCAATTTTTTGACCATAAATTACAAATACGATCAAAAACAGACAAAATCAGCGTCACGCAAGTGACAAAAAATGACATTTACGTTTCAGGAGAACGATATGGCAGTGATTGCATTTGTTGGATTAGGCCAGATGGGTTCGCCCATGGCGAGTAATTTGCTCAAGCAGGGCCATCAGCTCAGCGTCTTTGATGTGAACCCCGACGCCATACAGACCCTGGTGGAAAAAGGCGCTCGTCCTGCCAGCAGCCCGGCGCAGGCGGCGAAAGAGGCCGAGTTTGTCATCACAATGCTGCCTAATGGCGATCTCGTTCGCAGCGTGTTATTCGGCGATCAAGGCGTTTGCGAAGGCTTGTCACAGGACGCGCTGGTGATCGATATGTCCACCATCCATCCGCTACAGACGGACAAACTTATCGCAGATATGCGCGCCAGAGGGTTCAGCATGATGGATGTCCCGGTCGGTCGAACATCCGATCACGCCATTGCGGGGACGTTGCTATTACTGGCAGGCGGCAGCGCAGAACAGGTGGAGCGCGCAACGCCGGTACTGATGGCGATGGGCAATGAATTGATTAACGCTGGCGGCCCCGGCATGGGGATTCGCGTAAAGCTTATCAATAACTATATGAGCATCGCGCTGAATGCGCTTTCTGCCGAAGCCGCCGCGTTATGCGAAGCGCTGGGCCTCTCCTTCGACGTCGCGTTAAAAGTGATGAGCGGAACCCCGGCAGGCAAAGGCCACTTCACCACCTCCTGGCCGAACAAAGTGCTGAAAGGCGACCTTTCTCCCTCCTTCATGATCGATCTGGCGCACAAAGACCTGGGGATTGCACTGGATGTTGCCAACCAACTGCATGTGCCGATGCCGCTCGGCGCCGCATCCCGTGAAGTTTATAACCAGGCTCGCGCCGCCGGTCGTGGCCGGGAAGACTGGACAGCCATTCTCGAACAGGTGCGTAACAGCGCCGGATTACCGAACAAATTCAAAATGTAACGACTGAATAAAGGAAAACTGAATGAACAACTACACCATCAAAGACATTACGCGCGCATCCGGCGGCTTTGCCATGCTGGCGGTCGATCAGCGTGAAGCGATGCGCTTAATGTTTGCAGCTGCTGGTGCGAAGTCTCCTGTTGCCGACAGCGTACTGACGGATTTCAAAGTGAATGCCGCAAAAGCGCTGTCTCCTTATGCCTCCGCCATTCTGATTGACCAACAGTTCTGTTACCGCCAGGTGGTGGAGCAAAACGCGATTGCAAAAAACTGCGCCATGATCGTCGCCGCCGATGCGTTCATTCCCGGCAATGGCATTCCTGTCGATAGCGTCGTCATTGATAAAAAAATCAATCCACAAGCGATAAAGCAAGACGGCGGTAAAGCGCTAAAACTGCTGGTGCTCTGGCGCAGCGATGAAGATGCCCAACAGCGTCTTGATATGGTCAAAGAATTTAATGAGATGTGCCACAGCAATGGTCTGGTGAGCATTATCGAACCGGTTGTGCGCCCACCTCGCCGTGGCGATAAGTTCGACCGTGAACAGGCCATCATTGATGCCGCGAAAGAGTTGGGCGACAGCGGCGCGGATCTCTACAAAGTTGAAATGCCGCTGTACGGCAAAGGCGCGCAGCACGACCTTCTCGCCGCGTCACAGCGCCTGAACGAGCATATCAATATGCCGTGGGTCATCCTCTCCTCCGGTATTGATGAAAAATTGTTCCCTCGGGCGGTCAGAGTCGCAATGACTGCGGGCGCATCCGGTTTTCTGGCGGGTCGCGCCGTCTGGTCATCGGTGATTGGCCTGCCGGATACCAAACTGATGCTGCGTGATATTTCTGTGCCTAAGTTGCAGCGTTTGGGTGAGATCGTCGACGAAATGATGGCCCGCCGTCGTTAATGTGAGGATGAAAGCATGAAATGGTTTAACACGTTGAGCCACAACCGCTGGCTGGAGCAAGAAACCGATCGCATTTTTGACTTTGGGAAAAAATCCGCAGTACCTACCGGTTTCGGCTGGCTGGGAAATCAGGGACAGATCAGAGCGGAGATGGGTACGCACCTGTGGATTACCGCCCGTATGCTGCACGTTTATTCCGTTGCTGCATCGATGGGCCGTCCGGGCGCATATCAGTTAGTCGAGCATGGAATTAACGCGCTGAACGGCGCGTTACGCGATCGGCGCTACGGCGGCTGGTATGCCTGTGTAAACGATGAAGGCGTGATGGACGCGTCCAAACAGGGATATCAGCATTTCTTCGTCCTGTTAGGGGCGGCAAGCGCCGTCACCACGGGCCATCCACAGGCCAGAAAACTGCTGGATGACGCGATCGAGGTCATCGAAAAATACTTCTGGAGCGAAGAGGAGCAAATGTGCCTGGAGTCCTGGGACGAAGCCTTCAGCCAGACCGAAGATTACCGTGGCGGCAACGCCAACATGCATGCCGTAGAGGCTTTTTTGATCGTGTACGACGTGACCCACGATCGTAAATGGCTCGACCGCGCGCTGCGCATCGCCTCCGTCATTATTCACGATGTGGCCCGCAACGGCGACTACCGCGTCAACGAGCACTTCGATGCGCAGTGGAACCCCATCCGCGATTACAACAAAGATAACCCTGCCCACCGTTTCCGCGCTTACGGCGGCACGCCGGGGCATTGGATCGAGTGGGGTCGCCTGATGCTGCACCTGCATGCGGCCCTGGAAGCGCGTTTTGAAACTCCTCCCGCCTGGCTGCTGGAAGATGCCAAAGGGTTATTCCACGCCACCCTTCGCGACGCCTGGGCGCCCGATGGTGCAGACGGCTTCGTCTACTCCGTGGACTGGGACGGCAAACCGATTGTACGTGAAAGAGTACGCTGGCCGATTGTGGAAGCAATGGGCACCGCTTACGCCCTGTATACCCTCACCGGCGATAGCCAATACGAAGCCTGGTATCAGAAGTGGTGGGATTACTGCATCACTTATCTGATGGACTACGAGAACGGTTCGTGGTGGCAGGAGCTGGATACCAATAACCAGGTGACCACCAAAGTGTGGGACGGCAAGCAGGATATTTACCACCTGCTGCACTGCCTGGTGATCCCGCGCCTGCCGCTGGCACCGGGGCTGGCGCCCGCCGTTGCTGCGGGCCTGCTGGATAGCAATGCGAAATAACAATATGACATGCCGGATGGCGACGTTAAGGCGTCTTATCCGGCCGACGAGCGCCATGCTAACTGTAGGCAAGAGCGCTGCCGTCCGGCAACATTGAGGATAGAAAACTTATGCATACCCTACACAATATCACCCTGACAACAACCGATGGCGGCTTCACCCTGAACTGGCAAGATCGTCTGCTGCTATCCCACAGCGCAGAAAATCCCTGCCTGTGGATTGGCGCCGGCGTCGCCGATATCGACATGTTTCGCGGTAATTTCAGCATAAAAGATAAGCTGAATGAGAAAATCGCGCTGACTGACGCAACGATAAGCCAGTCCCCGGATGGCTGGTTGATCCATTTCAATCGCGGCGATGCCATCAGCGCGGCGTTACACATCGCCACCGATGAGGCGGGCCGCCTGACGCTGAAACTGCAAAACAGCGATCTTACCCATAACCGCATCTGGTTACGCCTGGCCGCCCAGCCAGAAGATCACATCTATGGCTGCGGCGAACAGTTCTCTTATTTCGATTTGCGCGGCAAGCCTTTCCCGCTCTGGACCAGCGAACAAGGCGTCGGGCGCAACAAAAACAGCTATGTCACCTGGCAGGCGGACTGCAAAGAAAACGCGGGCGGGGATTACTACTGGACCTTTTTCCCACAGCCCACTTTTGTCAGCACGCAAAAGTACTACTGCCACGTCGATAACAGCTGCTACATGAATTTCGACTTTAGCGCGCCGGAATACCATGAGCTGGCACTATGGGAAGACAATGCCACCCTGCGTTTTGAATGCGCCGACAGCTACATCGCCCTGCTGGAAAAATTGACGGCGCTGTTAGGCCGCCAGCCGGTGTTGCCGGACTGGGTTTACGACGGCGTGACGCTCGGCATTCAGGGCGGCACCGACGTCTGCCAGCAGAAGCTGGACACCATGCGCAACGCAGGCGTGAAGGTGAATGGCATCTGGGCGCAGGACTGGTCCGGCATCCGCATGACCTCTTTTGGCAAACGCGTGATGTGGAACTGGAAGTGGAACAGCGACAACTACCCGCAGCTGGATACCCGTATCAAACAATGGCAAGAAGAAGGCGTGCAGTTCCTCTCCTACATCAATCCTTATGTCGCCAGCGATAAAGATCTTTGCGCCGAAGCGGCCAGACACGGTTATCTGGCAAAAGACGCTGCGGGCGATGACTATCTGGTTGAGTTCGGCGAGTTTTATGGCGGCGTCGTGGATTTGACCAATCCTGAAGCCTATGACTGGTTCAAGAATGTCATCAAGAAAAACATGATTGAGCTGGGTTGCGGCGGCTGGATGGCAGATTTCGGGGAATACCTGCCAACCGACACTTACCTGCATAACGGCGTCAGCGCGGAAATTATGCATAACGCCTGGCCGGCGCTGTGGGCGAAATGTAACTACGAAGCGCTACAAGAGACCGGCAAGCTGGGCGAGATCCTGTTCTTTATGCGTGCGGGTTATACCGGCAGCCAGAAATACTCCACCATGATGTGGGCGGGCGATCAGAACGTCGACTGGAGTCTGGACGACGGTCTCGCCTCCGTGGTGCCTGCCGCATTGTCGCTGGCAATGACGGGTCACGGTCTGCATCACAGCGATATTGGCGGTTATACCACCCTGTTCGACATGAAGCGCAGCAAAGAGCTGCTGCTGCGCTGGTGTGACTTCAGCGCCTTCACCCCGATGATGCGTACCCACGAAGGGAACCGCCCCGGCGATAACTGGCAGTTTGATGGCGACGCGGAAACTATCGCCCACTTTGCCCGTATGACAACCGTCTTTACCACCCTGAAACCGTATCTCAAACAGGCGGTGGCGCAGAACGCCAGAACCGGTCTGCCGGTCATGCGCCCGCTGTTCCTGCACTACGAGGACGATGCGCAGACCTACACCCTGAAGTACCAGTATCTGCTGGGTCGCGACCTGCTGGTTGCGCCGGTCCACGAACAAGGACGCCGCGACTGGACGCTATATCTGCCTGAGGATAACTGGATCAACGCGTGGACGGGCGAAACGCTTCGCGGCGGCGAGATTACCGTGGACGCGCCGCTCGGCAAGCCTCCGGTCTTTTACCGTGCAGAGAGCGAGTGGGCATCTCTGTTTGCCTCTTTACGCACTATCTAATACGGCTCGCCCGTGGGGAAACTCACGGGCATATGGAGAAAAATAATGAGTCAAACATCATCAAATCCGGCGACCCTACGCTTGCCGTTTAAAGAAAAACTTGCCTATGGGATGGGTGATTTAGGCTCCAATATCCTGCTGGATATTGGTACGCTTTATTTACTTAAGTTTTATACCGATGTGCTGGGTCTACCGGGCACGTATGGCGGTATTATTTTCCTGATCGCCAAATTCTTTACCGCCTTCACCGATATGGGCACCGGGATTATGCTCGACTCGCGGCGTAAAATCGGCCCGAAAGGCAAGTTCCGTCCGTTCGTGCTCTATGCCGCGTTTCCGGTGACCCTGCTGGCCATCGCCAACTTTGTCGGCACGCCGTTTGAAATCACTGGCAAGACGGTGATGGCGACGGTGCTGTTTATGCTGTACGGCCTGTTCTTCAGCATGATGAACTGTTCGTATGGCGCGATGGTGCCCGCCATTACCAAAAACCCGGATGAGCGCGCCTCGCTTGCCGCCTGGCGTCAGGGCGGCGCCACGCTCGGCCTGCTGCTGTGCACCGTCGGTTTTGTTCCGGTGATGAATCTGATCGAAGGGAACGCACAGCTAAGCTATATTTTCGCCGCCACGCTGTTCTCACTGTTTGGCCTGCTGTTTATGTGGCTCTGCTACGCAGGCGTCAAAGAGCGTTATGTGGAGGTAAAACCGGTTGAAGCGACCGAAAAACCGGGGCTGCTCCAGTCGTTTCGCGCCATTGCCGGGAACCGTCCGCTGTTCATTTTATGTATCGCGAATCTCTGCACCCTGGGCGCTTTCAACGTTAAGCTGGCGATCCAGGTGTATTACACCCAGTACGTACTGAATGACCCGATCCTCCTCTCCTGGATGGGCTTTTTCAGCATGGGCTGCATTTTTATCGGCGTCTTTTTAATGCCCGGCGCGGTAAGACGCTTCGGCAAGAAAAAGGTCTACATCGGCGGCCTGCTGGTTTGGGTTATCGGCGATCTTCTCAACTACTTCTTTGGCGGCGGCTCGGTCAGTTTTGTCGCGTTTTCCTGCCTGGCGTTTTTCGGTTCAGCGTTTGTGAACAGCCTGAACTGGGCGCTGGTCTCCGACACGGTGGAATACGGTGAATGGCGCACCGGCGTGCGTTCAGAAGGAACGGTATACACCGGTTTTACCTTCTTCCGTAAAGTATCTCAGGCGCTGGCGGGCTTCTTCCCCGGCTGGATGCTGACCCAAATCGGCTACGTGCCCAATGTGGTGCAATCGGCAGGCACTGTCGAAGGTTTGCGGCAGTTGATCTTTATTTATCCGTGCGCGCTGGCGGTGATAACCATCATCGCAATGGGATGTTTCTACAACCTCAACGAGAAGATGTATGTCCGCATCGTTGAAGAGATAGAAGCCCGTAAACAAACGGCTTAACAATGATAATAAAGGCGCCCTTCGGGGCGTTATTGAGGAGCGATTATGTCTGACCATGATCCGCTGACGCTAAAACTGAGCCTACGGGAAAAATATGCCTATGGCATGGGTGACTTCGGCTCAAATTTGATGCTGTGTATCGGTACGCTGTATCTGCTTAAGTTTTATACCGATGAACTGGGGATGCCCGCATATTACGGTGGGATTATCTTTCTGGTGGCGAAGTTCTTTACCGCGTTCACCGATATGTTGACGGGGGTGCTGCTGGATTCCCGTCGTCATATTGGCGCTAAAGGTAAGTTTCGCCCTTTCATTCTGTATGCATCATTTCCTGTCGCGCTGGTTGCCAGCGCGCAGTTTCTCGCCACCGATTTTACGCTGACGGTCAAAACAGCGCTGGCAACCGTACTGTTCATGCTGTTTGGCCTGTTTTACAGCCTGATGAATTGCTCATACGGGGCGATGGTGCCCGCTATCACCAGAAACCCGCATGAGCGCGCCCAACTCGCAGCATGGCGTCAGGGCGGCGCAACGCTCGGTCTGTTGCTGTGTACCGTTGGCTTTATGCCGATTCAGGCGCTCTTTACCCAGTCATCTTCTCTGGGTTATCTGGTAGCCGCGCTGATTTTCTCCGTTTGCGGCCTGTTCAGTATGTGGTGGTGTTTCAGCGGGGTGAAAGAACGGTATATCGATATCGTTCCGGCCCACCATAAGCCCAGCATTCTTAAATCCTTCTGTGCGATTTTCCGCAATCCGCCGCTGCTGGTGCTCTGCGTGGCCAACTTATGTACGCTGGCCGCGTTTAACATCAAACTGGCGATTCAGGTCTATTACACCCAGTACGTGCTGAACGACATCCATTTGCTGTCATGGATGGGATTTTTCAGTATGGGGTGCATTCTGGTCGGTGTACTGCTGGTACCCGTAACCGTAAAACGGTTTGGGAAAAAGCAGGTCTATCTCGGCGGCCTGACGTTGTGGGCTATCGGCGATGTGCTGAACTTTCTCTGGGGCGGAACCTCTTTCCTGTTCGTGATCTTCTCCTGCATGGCGTTTTTCGGCACCGCGTTCGTTAACAGCCTGAACTGGGCGCTGGTTCCCGATACGGTCGATTACGGCGAATGGAAAACAGGTATTCGTGCGGAAGGGTCGGTCTATACCGGTTATACCTTCTCACGAAAAATTTCTGCGGCGCTGGCGGGTTTCTTGCCCGGCATTATGCTGACGCAAATTGGCTACGTGCCGAACATAGCGCAAAGTGCGGAGACGTTACTTGGCCTGCGTCAGCTGATATTTCTCTGGCCATGCGGCCTGGCGATTATCGCCGCACTCACAATGGGCTTTTTTTATAAGCTCAATGAAAAACGTTTTGCTTTTATTATTGAGGAAATTAGCCAACGAAAGAAACAATCGATACAAACCGGCGTTGTAAGCCATTAAAAAACCTCTGTTCTAATTAAATAAAATAATTGCCGCTCTATCCATTTCGATGGATAGCGGCTCCCTACGCTTAAAAAATGGATTTACTATGAAAACGTTGAACACAATAATGCTGTTATCCTCTGTTATCTCCACTTCTGTTTTTGCGGGCGCGTATGTGGAAAACCGCGAGGCCTATAATCTGGCATCCGATCAAATGGAATTCATGCTGCGCGTTGGTTACAACTCCGATATGGGGGCCGGAATTATGTTGACCAACACCTATACGCTACAGCGTGATGATGAATTAAAGCATGGTTATAATGAAATTGAGGGTTGGTATCCGTTATTTAAACCGACGGACCGGTTAACCATTCAACCCGGTGGTCTGATAAACGATAAAAGCATCGGTTCTGGCGGCGCTGTTTATCTGGACGTCAATTATAAATTCACGCCGTGGTTTAACCTGACGGTTCGTAACCGTTACAACCATAATAACTACAGTTCTACTGATTTAAATGGTGAATTAGATAATAACGATAGCTATGAAATCGGCAACTACTGGAATTTCATCATTACTGATAAATTTTCTTATACTTTTGAGCCACACTATTTTTATAATGTGAATGATTTTAACAGCAGCAACGGAACCAAACACCACTGGGAAATTACCAATACTTTCAGATACCGGATTAACCAGAACTGGCTGCCGTACTTAGAGTTACGTTGGTTGGATCGCAATGTGGAACCCTACCATCGGGAGCAAAACCAGATTCGTGTCGGGGTAAAATATTTCTTCTGAACAGGATAATAAAAAAGCCGCTGAAATCAGCGGCTTTTTGTTGCCGGATGGCGGCTAACGCCTTATCCGGCCTACGAATCGGAGTTATCAGGCCGATTTTGTAAGCCCGTATTACTCTTCTTTCGCGCCACGCATTGCACGACGACGATCGTTTTCCGTCAGGTGACGTTTACGAATACGGATAGAGGTTGGAGTCACTTCTACCAGTTCGTCGTCATCGATGAACTCCAGAGCCTGCTCCAGGGTCATCTTGATCGGCGGAACCAGAACCGTTGCTTCGTCAGTACCAGACGCACGCATGTTGGTCAGTTTCTTACCGGTCAGGCAGTTTACGGTCAGGTCGTTAGAACGGCTGTGAATACCGATGATCTGGCCTTCGTAAACTTCCGCGCCGTGACCCAGGAACAGCTTACCGCGATCCTGCAAACCGAACAGTGCGAACGCAACCGCTTTACCCTGACCGTTGGAGATCAGTACGCCGTTCTGACGCTGGCCTACTTCGCCCGGACGGATATCGTCGTAGTGGCTGAAGGTGGAGTACAGCAGACCCGTACCGGAGGTCATGGTCATGAACTCTGAACGGAAACCGATCAGACCTCGGCTTGGGATCACGTAGTCAAGACGTACGCGGCCTTTGCCATCTGGATTCATGTTTTTCAGGTCGCCTTTACGCTCGCCCAGCGCCTGCATCACAGAACCCTGGTGCTGCTCTTCGACGTCCAGCGTGACGTTTTCGTACGGCTCTTGTTTACGGCCGTCGATTTCGCGGAAGATAACTTTCGGACGGGAAACCGCCATCTCGAAACCTTCACGACGCATGTTTTCAATCAGAACGGACAGGTGCAGTTCACCACGACCGGATACACGGAACGCGTCCGCATCTTCGGTTTCTTCAACGCGCAGCGCAACGTTGTGTACCAGTTCTTTGTTCAGACGCTCAAGGATCTGACGAGAGGTCACGTATTTACCTTCTTTGCCGCAGAACGGAGAGGTGTTTACGCAGAAGAACATAGAAACGGTCGGCTCATCAACAGACAGCGCTGGCAGCGCTTCAACATTCTGCGGATCGCAGATGGTGTCGGAGATGTTCAGCTCGCCCAGACCGGTGATTGCAATGATATCGCCCGCTTCCGCCAGGTCGCTATCAATACGTTCCAGACCCAGGTGAGTCAGCACTTTGCCCACTTTACCGTTACGGGTTTTGCCTTCGCTATCGATGATAGTGATTTGCTGGTTCGGCTTCACTTTACCGCGCTTGATACGACCAATGCCGATAACGCCAACATAGTTGTTGTAGTCCAGCTGAGAGATCTGCATCTGGAGCGGGCCGTCCAGGTCAACGTCCGGTGCCGGTACGTGGTCAACGATCGCCTGATACAGCGGGGTCATGTCTTCCGCCATATCTTCGTGATCCAGACCTGCGATACCGTTCAGCGCCGAAGCGTAGATGATCGGGAAGTCCAGCTGTTCGTCGGTCGCGTCGAGGTTAACGAACAGGTCGAATACCTGGTCTACAACCCAGTCAGGGCGCGCGCCAGGACGGTCAACTTTGTTGATAACAACAATCGGCTTCAGGCCATGAGCAAAGGCTTTTTTGGTCACGAAGCGCGTCTGCGGCATCGGGCCGTCAAATGCGTCAACCACCAGCAGCACGGAGTCTACCATGGACATTACACGTTCAACTTCACCACCGAAGTCGGCGTGTCCTGGGGTATCAACGATGTTGATACGGTAATCATTCCATTTGATAGCAGTGTTTTTAGCGAGGATGGTAATCCCACGCTCTTTCTCCAAATCGTTGGAGTCCATCACACGCTCTTGAGTTTCGGCACGCGCATCAAACGTACCGGATTGCTGTAGCAGCTTATCGACCAGGGTAGTTTTACCGTGGTCAACGTGCGCGATGATGGCGATGTTACGCAAATTTTCGATCACAACTTTGCCTCAGGCATTAGAAATAGCGCGTTATTGTACACGGATTAATCGCACTACAAAACAGGATCACAGAGATCCTCCGCAAACAAGTATTGCAGAGTTTCTTTGTGATCGCTTTCACGGAGCGTTAAAAGGGTCACTCACTGTCCATTGCACCAACATGGTGCTTAATGTTCACATTAAAGCACTATATTGGTGCAACATATCCACTATGGTGCGGCCCTTTTGCACGATGGTGCGCATGATAACGCCTTTTAGGGGCAATTTAAAAGTTGGCACAGATTTCGCTTTGTATTTTTTACGGCGACACGGCCAATTTTTGCAGAATTGAAGACTTCGTTACCACGACGACAATGACCAATCCGGGAGAGTTAAGTATGTCCGCTGAACACGTTTTGACGATGCTGAATGAGCATGAAGTGAAGTTTGTTGATTTGCGCTTCACCGATACCAAAGGTAAAGAACAGCACGTCACGATTCCTGCTCATCAGGTGAATGCCGAATTCTTTGAAGAAGGCAAAATGTTTGACGGCTCCTCGATCGGTGGCTGGAAAGGTATCAACGAATCCGACATGGTTCTGATGCCGGACGCATCCACTGCGGTCATTGACCCGTTCTACGCTGATTCTACGCTGATTATTCGTTGCGACATCCTGGAGCCAGGCACCCTGCAAGGTTACGATCGCGACCCGCGTTCCATCGCCAAGCGCGCGGAAGAGTACCTGCGCTCTACCGGCATCGCAGACACCGTTCTGTTCGGGCCAGAGCCAGAGTTCTTCCTGTTTGACGATATCCGCTTCGGTTCTTCTATCTCCGGTTCCCACGTCGCTATCGACGATATCGAAGGCGCATGGAACTCCTCCACCCAGTACGAAGGTGGCAACAAAGGTCACCGTCCGGCAGTAAAAGGCGGTTACTTCCCGGTTCCGCCGGTAGACTCTTCTCAGGACATCCGTTCTGAAATGTGTTCCGTTATGGAGCAAATGGGTCTGGTTGTAGAAGCACACCACCACGAAGTGGCAACCGCAGGTCAGAACGAAGTGGCAACCCGCTTCAACACCATGACCAAAAAAGCGGACGAAATTCAGATCTACAAATACGTTGTGCACAACGTCGCTCACCGTTTCGGTAAAACCGCGACCTTTATGCCAAAACCGATGTTCGGCGATAACGGTTCCGGTATGCACTGCCACATGTCCCTGTCCAAAAACGGGACTAACCTGTTCTCCGGCGACAAATATGCGGGTCTGTCTGAGCAGGCGCTGTACTACATCGGCGGCGTAATCAAACACGCGAAAGCGATCAACGCCCTGGCGAACCCGACCACTAACTCCTACAAACGTCTGGTTCCGGGTTATGAAGCACCGGTCATGCTGGCCTACTCCGCCCGTAACCGTTCTGCCTCTATCCGTATTCCGGTTGTTGCCTCTCCGAAAGCGCGTCGTATCGAAGTGCGCTTCCCGGACCCGGCTGCGAACCCGTACCTGTGCTTTGCCGCTCTGCTGATGGCGGGTCTTGACGGTATTAAGAACAAGATCCACCCAGGCGAAGCGATGGACAAAAACCTGTATGACCTGCCGCCGGAAGAAGCGAAAGAGATCCCACAGGTTGCAGGCTCTCTGGAAGAAGCGCTCAACGAGCTGGATATTGACCGCGAATTCCTGAAAGCAGGCGGCGTGTTCACTGATGAAGCGATCGACGCGTACATCGCCCTGCGCATTGAAGAAAATGACCGCGTGCGCATGACGCCGCACCCGGTAGAGTTTGAGCTGTACTACAGCGTTTAATCGTTGAGTTGCCGTGGAACTTTTAGCCTGTTCAGGCAGGTTTGAGATTGATGGCGAATGATAAGACGCCTGATGGCGCAAGCTTATCAGGCCTACCGGTAACATCACCTTGTAGGCCGGATAAGGCAAAGCCGCCATCCGGCACAACGTTTGCCACTCATCTGTAGCCCATCACACGATGGGCTTTTTTCTCCACCAACGTTCTGATCCCACGCGCTTTTTACACGTAAAAAGCTATAATGCACTAAATTGGTGCAAACTATTCCAGGAGACTGCTAAATGGCAACAGGCACGCAGCCCGATGCTGGGCAGATCCTCAATTCTTTAATCAACAGCATTTTACTGGTCGACGACGAGCTGGCGGTGCATTACGCCAACCCGGCCGCACAACAGCTGCTCGCCCAAAGCGCCCGCAAGCTGTTTGGTACGCCGCTGCCTGAGCTGTTGAGCTATTTTTCATTAAATATTGGGCTGATGCGCGAAAGCCTGGAAGCGGGTCAGGGATTTACGGACAACGAAGTCACGCTGGTGATCGACGGACGCTCTCATATTCTCTCGCTAACCGCCCAGCGCCTGCCGGATAACTTCATCCTGCTGGAAATGGCGCCGATGGATAACCAGCGTCGCCTGAGCCAGGAACAGCTTCAGCATGCCCAGCAAATCGCCGCCCGCGACCTGGTGCGCGGTCTGGCGCATGAGATCAAAAACCCGCTTGGTGGTTTACGCGGCGCGGCCCAGCTGCTCAGTAAAGCCCTGCCTGACCCGGCGTTGCTGGAGTACACCAAAGTCATTATTGAGCAGGCCGACAGGCTGCGTAATCTGGTTGACCGACTGCTGGGGCCGCAACAGCCGGGTATGCACGTCACGGAGAGTATCCACAAAGTCGCAGAACGCGTCGTCGCACTGGTGTCGATGGAGCTGCCGGAGAACGTCACGCTGATTCGTGATTATGACCCCAGTCTGCCGGAACTGCCTCACGACCCGGACCAGATTGAACAGGTCCTGCTGAACATCGTGCGTAACGCTTTACAGGCGTTAGGGCCGGAAGGCGGTGAAATCATTCTGCGTACCCGTACCGCATTCCAGCTGACGCTGCATGGCGTGCGTTATCGCCTGGCGGCGCGCATCGACGTTGAGGACAACGGGCCGGGTATTCCGTCCCATTTACAGGACACGCTGTTTTACCCGATGGTCAGCGGTCGCGAAGGCGGCACCGGGCTGGGCTTATCCATTGCCCGTAATTTGATTGATCAGCATTCCGGCAAAATTGAATTTACCAGTTGGCCGGGTCATACCGAGTTCTCGGTTTACCTGCCTATCAGGAAATAAAGGTGACGTTTATGCAACGAGGGATAGTCTGGGTAGTCGATGACGATAGTTCCATCCGTTGGGTGCTTGAACGTGCGCTCGCCGGGGCGGGATTACATTGCACCACATTTGAAAACGGCAACGAAGTGCTGGACGCGCTGGCGAGTAAAACGCCGGATGTCCTGCTGTCGGATATCCGTATGCCGGGAATGGACGGACTGGCGCTGTTAAAACAGATCAAACAGCGTCACCCCATGCTTCCGGTCATCATAATGACGGCGCATTCCGATCTCGATGCCGCCGTCAGCGCTTATCAACAAGGCGCGTTTGATTATCTGCCAAAGCCTTTTGATATTGACGAAGCGGTCGCGCTGGTTGAACGCGCGATCAGCCATTATCAGGAGCAGCAACAGCCACGCAATGTCCAGATCAACGGCCCGACAACCGATATCATCGGCGAAGCGCCCGCGATGCAGGATGTCTTTCGCATTATTGGCCGCCTCTCACGCTCGTCTATCAGCGTGCTGATCAACGGCGAGTCCGGGACCGGTAAAGAGCTGGTCGCCCATGCGCTGCATCGCCATAGCCCACGCGTTAAAGCTCCCTTTATCGCCCTGAATATGGCGGCTATTCCGAAGGATTTGATCGAGTCCGAACTGTTTGGTCATGAAAAAGGGGCGTTCACCGGGGCGAATACCATTCGTCAGGGGCGCTTTGAGCAGGCCGACGGCGGCACGCTGTTTCTCGATGAAATCGGCGATATGCCGCTGGATGTGCAGACGCGTTTGCTACGCGTCTTAGCCGATGGGCAGTTTTACCGCGTTGGTGGCTATGCGCCGGTGAAGGTTGATGTGCGGATTATCGCCGCCACCCATCAGAACCTGGAATTACGCGTACAGGAAGGTAAGTTCCGTGAAGATCTGTTCCACCGCCTGAACGTGATTCGCGTACATTTGCCGCCGCTGCGCGAGCGTCGGGAAGATATTCCACGCCTGGCGCGGCATTTCCTGCAAGTGGCTGCCCGCGAGCTGGGCGTCGAAGCCAAATTGCTCCACCCGGAAACCGAAGCGGCGCTGACGCGTCTGGCCTGGCCTGGCAACGTGCGTCAACTGGAGAATACCTGCCGTTGGTTAACGGTGATGGCCGCCGGACAGGAGGTTCTGATTCAGGACTTACCCGGCGAGCTGTTTGAAGCCACGGTGCCAGACAGCCAGTCGCACATACAGTCAGACAGTTGGGCCACATTGCTGGCGCAGTGGGCGGATCGCGCGTTGCGTTCCGGTCATCAAAACCTGCTTTCTGAAGCGCAGCCTGAGCTGGAGCGTACGCTGTTAACCACCGCGCTGCGTCATACCCAGGGGCATAAACAGGAAGCAGCACGGCTGCTGGGATGGGGTCGTAACACCCTGACTCGCAAGCTAAAAGAGCTGGGTATGGAGTGACGATTCGTCGTTGTGTAAAGATTAATATTTAAGCGCAAATTGCCGTTATTTTGCGCTTTACTGTTCCGATGAGTTGAGTATGATCATGCCCGGCAAACAGGGAGAATCATCATGCTGGAATCATTAATCAATCTGGTATCGAGCGGAGCGGTCGACAGCCACACGCCACAAACTGCGGTTGCCGCAGTGCTGTGTGCAGCGCTGGTTGGGCTGTTTAGCTAAATGCGTGCCGGATGGCGCTACCGCTTATCCGACCTACGGTTGATGTTAACTTGTAGGCCCGGTAAGCGGTAGCGCCACCGGGCAACGCCACTAAATCACCCGTGAGAACTGCTGCATCCGCGCTTTCTGGCGCAGATAAGCATCAAAGCACATACAGATGTTACGGATCAGCAGACGGCCTTTCGGCGTAACCTGAATCCCCTTATCATCCACATCCACCAGCCCATCTTTCGCCAGCGGCGCCAGCAGCGCTAAATCTTCCGCAAAGTACGCCGCAAAGTTGAGATCCCACTGCTGTTCAACCGCTGCGTAATCGAGACGGAAGTTGCAGATCAGCGACTTAATAATATCCCGACGAATGCAGTCATCGCGGGTCAGCACAATGCCGCGCCATAACGCATTCCCCAGCTCATCCACCTGCTGATAGTAGCGCTTCAGCTCTTTCTGGTTCTGCGCGTAGCTGTCGCCAATCATACTGATGGCGGAAACGCCCATCCCCAGCAGGTCCGTATCGCCCTGAGTGGTATAGCCCTGGAAGTTACGATGCAGAACACCTTCACGCTGGGCAACGGCCAGCTCGTCATCCGGGCGGGCAAAGTGATCCATCCCGATGAACTGATAGCCCGTCTCCGTCAGCGACGAGATGGTCTCTTGCAGGATATCGAGTTTTTGCTGCGCGCTGGGCAGGTCGGCCTCTTTGATTTTGCGCTGAGCGGCGAATAACGTGGGCAAATGAGCGTAGTTAAAGACACTCAGGCGATCGGGGCTCAGCTCTGCCACGCGTCTGAGCGTAAAGGCGAAGCTTTCCGGCGTTTGCTTTGGCAGCCCGTAAATCAGATCGATATTCGTCGAGGTGAAGCCTATCTCGCGCGCATGATTGAGCAGCGAGAAGATAAACTCTTCATCCTGCTCGCGGTTAACCAGACGCTGAACGTCTTTATTGAAGTCCTGCACCCCCATACTCAGGCGGTTAAACCCTTGCGCGCGTAAATGATCGAGCACATCCAGCTCAATTTCACGGGGATCGACTTCGATCGAGATTTCGACGTCGTCGTTAAAATGAAAGTTTCCACGCAGAAGCGTCATTAACCGACTGATTTGCGCTTTATTCAGGTACGTTGGCGTTCCGCCGCCCCAGTGCAGTTGACTAACGCGACGTCCGGCAAACAGCGGCGCGCGATGAATAATTTCTTGTTCAAGCGCATCGAGATATTGGTCGGCCTTATGCTGCTGGCGGGTCACAATCTTGTTGCAACCGCAGAAGTAGCACAATTTATGGCAAAACGGGATATGAACGTACAGAGACAGCGGACGTTCAGGGTAACGCGCCACAGCGTGCTGAAATGCCTCTTCGCCGTAGTCTTCCGAAAACTCCAGCGCTGTGGGATACGAGGTATATCGTGGCCCGGAATAGTTATATTTCTGGATCAGGGCCAGATCCCAGTCTATCAACTGTTCAGACATGCTCACTCCTTCCGATGGCGTCGCTGGCGGGTACGGCGTACCGGCTTTACCCCACTACGGGTAATAAACCGGTTGCGCAGCCACTTCTGTCGCCGCGACAACCGCTGTAGTTTAACGAATAACCACACCAGATAACATACAACCGGAAGGGTTATAAGCAGGACGGGAAGGCCCACGGTGTAAACCCGTTAGTTGCCGCCCCGGAGCAGGCGCATCATATCTTCCTGCTTTTCGTCCTCTTCCTCTTCTTCATCGTCATCATAAGAGAGGCCCAACTTCTGCATCAGCTCATCAATACGATCCAGTTTGGCATCTACCCAGGTTTGGTCTTCCGCACTCAGGGTTTCGCCTGCTTCCAGACGTTCCAGCAGCGCATCCAGGCGCTCATCCGTTTCCAGTAAATCCAACTCAGCCTGCGGTGAAAGCATAGGTTTCTCACTCTTCGGTTTGTGCTGTTTGGTGACTTTTTCGGTCACACCCAGGGGAATGGGGGTTTTACTGCCAATTCGTGGATCTTTCTGCTTGTTCTGGTTTTTACCGCCTGAAGCCGCGTTGTCACCTGTCGCACGGCTCCCCGCCGCATGACCACGGTGTTTTTTCTGACGCTTACGGTCGCGCGCTTCCTGATTCAGCTCTTCGCGTGTTTTACGACGCGCTTTTGCGGGACCTTTACCGCGTGGTGTAGAAGTTGATTTCATAGTGATTCGTCTTTGGCTGTTTTAGTCAGTATATACTCTAAATAATTCGAGTTGCAGGAAGTCAACGCACATGCAACCTGAAGTATGACGAGTTTCATTTGCCGCGGAATCTAGCAGAAACCCTATAAAGAAAAAAGGCGACAGAGTAATCTGTCGCCTTTTTTGCTGTCTAACAACCCTAACGGGCTCTACGATCCCTGTTGGCTACCAACACGCCCTGTTTTTCCCTTAGCCTGAAACATTCCGTGTTGTTTCCATTTCCTTTTACTAACGTCTCCGAACGTTTGTCTTCCTGACAAATCCTGCGTCTTCGCCTCCTGGCGCTCCTGACCCTCATCCTGAGTCGTAATCCTGACAGCTTCCTCGCTATGGATGCTACTTTACTCTTCTGGCATAAACGCACAAGTAATCGAAACGCGAATGTCCACTTTTCAGAATATTGCCTGAAACATAACGTTATGATTTTATTATTTTATCTTAATTTTCGGCCTGCGCTTACTCTGAAATTTCGCATAAGAACAATCGGCAATGTCTCACAAAGAGCATGGTTTTAGCTTACACACATCCCGCATGCTGAAAAATCCGTCTTTTGCCGCTGTTCAGGTATAATCGCTGCAAAGCTTTGACTGACGGAGACGACCGCTTTGACTAATTTGAATTATCAACAGACGCACTTTGTGATGAGTGCGCCTGATATTCGCCATTTACCTTCCGATACCGGAATCGAAGTGGCTTTTGCTGGCCGTTCCAATGCAGGCAAATCCAGCGCGCTGAACACGCTTACGAATCAGAAGAGTCTGGCGCGTACATCCAAAACACCGGGCCGTACTCAGCTCATCAACCTGTTTGAGGTGGTTGAAGGCAAACGTCTGGTTGACCTGCCCGGCTATGGCTATGCAGAAGTCCCGGAAGAGATGAAGCGTAAGTGGCAACGCGCGCTGGGCGAATATCTGGAAAAACGTCAGAGTCTGCAAGGCCTGGTGGTACTGATGGATATCCGTCACCCGTTAAAAGATCTCGACCAGCAGATGATCCAGTGGGCCGTAGAGAGCAACATTCAGGTTCTGGTTTTACTCACCAAAGCGGACAAACTGGCCAGCGGCGCACGTAAAGCGCAGCTGAATATGGTGCGTGAAGCGGTACTGGCCTTTAACGGCGATGTGCAGGTAGAAACGTTTTCTTCCCTGAAGAAGCAAGGCGTGGATAAATTACGTCAGAAACTGGATAGCTGGTTTAACGATCTGGCTCCCGTGGAAGAGACGCAGGACGGGGAATAACCCACCGATATGCCGGATGGCGCCGCTGCGCGTCTTATCCGGCCTACAGTTCTTTATTCTTGCTCTAAGGCGGCAACACAGCAAATCCCCAGGAGCTTACATAAGTAAGTGACTGGGGTGAGCGACAAATCTGTCTGGAACAGATTTGAACGCCGCGAAGCGGCGGCCCGTAAGGGTGAGGCTCATGGATGAGCCGAGTAATTCGAAGCCAACGCGTATGCAGCTTGAAGTATGACGAGCAAAATAAAAAACGCCCCAGTCATTACTGACTGGGGCGGCTAAAATATTCAGCCAAATCCGATTACGTGAAGTAAAAGGTCTGAAAGATAGAACATCTTACCTCTGTACCCTACGCGAATAACTTTACTCTTTTTTGAGCAGCTCAGAAAGCACTTTTTGTAATTTTTTTTCATTCTTTACATAGGGAATTCTAATGATCATCACAAAACGTTCTATCTTATGTTGCTTAGTTACGAAAAAAGCGCGTTATTCAGTAAAGCCTTAGTGCGCCTGATCCCAGTTTTCGCCGCTACCCACTTCCACCAGCAACGGCACATCAATACGCGTGCAGTTTTCCATCAATTGATGGATCTTTTTCGATACCACGTCGAGATCATCTTTATGCACTTCGAACACCAGTTCATCGTGTACCTGCATGATCATACGCACGCGCGGCTGTTCATCTTGCAGCCATTTATCGACGGCAATCATAGCGCGCTTGATGATGTCTGCTGCCGTCCCCTGCATCGGAGCGTTGATGGCGGCACGTTCCGCACCAGCACGACGCGCAGCATTGCTGGATTTAATATCCGGCAAGTAGAGACGACGCCCTTCCAGCGTTTCAACATAGCCTCGCTCTTTTGCCTGAGCGCGCGTGCGCTCCATATATTCCAGTACGCCAGGGTAGCGTTCGAAGTAGAGATCCATATACTTCTGCGCCTCTTTGCGCGGAATATTGAGCTGACGCGCCAGACCGAATGCGCTCATGCCGTAGATCAGACCAAAGTTAATCGCTTTGGCGCTGCGGCGCTGTTCAGCCGTAACGCTCTCCAGCGGCAGTCCAAACACTTCAGCAGCCGTCGCCCGGTGGATATCTTTTCCTTCGGCAAAGGCAGTTAACAGACCTTTATCGCGGGAAAGGTGCGCCATAATACGCAGTTCAATCTGCGAATAGTCCGCTGATGCGATGACGTAATCTTGCGGAGCGATAAACGCCTGACGAATACGGCGTCCTTCCTCGTTACGTACCGGAATATTTTGCAGGTTAGGATCGGTAGACGATAAACGCCCCGTCGCGGTCACCGCCTGATGATAAGAGGTATGCACTCGCCCGGTTTTCGGGTTGATCATTAGCGGGAGTTTATCGGTGTAGGTCGATTTCAGCTTCGCCAGCCCGCGATATTCCAGAATCACCTTCGGCAGCGGATAGTCCAGCGCCAGCTCTTCCAGCACCTCTTCCGAGGTGGACGGCGCACCGCCCGGCGTTTTCTTCAGCGGCTTAATACCCTGTTTTTCAAACAGAATGGTTTGCAACTGTTTGGTAGAAGAGAGGTTAAATTCTTCTCCGGCGATCTCAT
Organism: Citrobacter sp. CK180; assembly: GCF_030333655.1. NCBI lineage: Bacteria > Pseudomonadati > Pseudomonadota > Gammaproteobacteria > Enterobacterales > Enterobacteriaceae > Citrobacter > Citrobacter sp. CK180. Next base: position 118,184 of record NZ_JAOWFM010000040.1, read on the forward strand.
GCGCCTTCTTCTCCAGCTCCGCCAGACGCAACGTGATCTCCTCTGAATGCTTATGCAGCACGGCAGGGTCGATTTTTACACCGTTACGCTCTACGCGGGAAAGCACCGGCACCAGCGGCATTTCGATATTCTCGAAGACATTCAGCGGCCCTTTGTACTGCTGTAGCTCTGGCCACATTTTCAAATGCAGCTGTAACGTAACATCCGCATCTTCTGCGGCATAACGTCCGGCCTCTTCCAGGGCAATCTGGTTAAAGGTCAGCTGATTTTTGCCTTTACCGGCAATCTCTTCAAAAGTGATGGTCTTATGCTTCAACCAGCGTTCGGACAGGCTGTCCATATCGTGGCGGCCAGCAACGCTGTTCAGAATGTAGGATTCGAGCATAGTGTCAAAAGCAATACCGCGCAGCTCAATGCCATAGTTCTGCAATACGCCGCGATCGTACTTCAGGTTTTGCCCAACCTTACGCGCCTTCTCATCTTCCAGCAGCGGCTTCAACAGCTCCAGCGCTCGCTCGCGGGAAATCTGATCGGGCGCATCCAGGTAGTCATGCGCCACAGGAACATAGGCCGCCACGCCCGGTTCAATAGCAAAAGAGAGACCGACCAGATTCGCCGCATGGTTATCCAAGCTGTCCGTTTCGGTATCAAATGCAAAAACGGGCGCCTTTTTCAGCTTCTCAATCCAGCTTTCCAGCGTCGCTTCATCCAGGATGGTGACGTAGTTATCGTAAGAAAGCGCGGTCGCAGGCACGTCTGGCGTTTCATCAATAACAATGGTTTCCTGCGGTTTTGCTGCGGGCTTCGCACCTTTCGCCTGTAGCCATTTACCCGCTTCCACATCGGTGGTCCAGCGCTTAAATTCATATTTCTTAAACAGGCCAAGCAACTCTTCAGCCGCTGGTTGTTGTACTTCAAGCTGATCGCAGCTTAGCTCCAGTTCGACATCCGTTTTGATGGTAGCCAGTTGATAAGAGAGGTAAGCCACCTCTTTATTCTGCTCAAGCTTCCCGGCCATGGTTTTCGCGCCACGGAAGGTTAAGCCCGCAATTTTATCTGATTCGGCATACAGGGTATCCAGCCCGCCTAACCCCTGAAGGAGCGCCTGGGCGGTTTTTTCACCCACGCCCGGCACGCCAGGAATGTTATCGGAAGAGTCGCCCATCAGCGCCAGGAAATCGATGATCAATTCGGGTGGAACACCGTACTTGTTCACGACTTCATCCGGGCCCAGAATCGTATTGGTCATGGTATTAATCAGCGTGATATTTGGCGTCACCAGCTGGGCCATATCTTTGTCGCCGGTGCTGATCAGCACCGGACGGCCCACCTTCTCGGCTTCACGCGCCAGCGTACCGATAACGTCGTCCGCTTCCACGCCCGAAACGGCCAGCAGCGGCAGGCCCATCGCTTTTACCATCGCATGCAGCGGTTCAATCTGCGCACGCAGGTCATCAGGCATCGGCGGGCGATGCGATTTGTAATGTTCAAATAACTCATCACGGAAGGTTTTACCCTTGGCATCAAATACCACTGCGGCATGCGTCGGCTGATACTGCATAATCAGGCTGCGCAGCATGTTGAGAACACCGTACATCGCCCCTGTAGGCTCCCCTGCGCTGTTCGTCAGAGGAGGAAAGGCGTGATACGCGCGATAGAGATAAGATGAGCCATCTACAAGGATAAGTGGGTTTTCTGGGATCTGAACCATAATGTCCGTGCCTGTTTATCAGATTATGGGTAAAGGATGCCACAGACAGGATGAAAACATGAGTTTTTCGCCGCATTTGTCGAAAAAGTTTTGTAGATCTTCTGGATCGCTCGCAAAGCGATCTGTGGATAACTTTGTGCATAAATTATTACATTTCATTTAATTTCATCCTGATGATTTAATTTTCATTAAACTTACCCATGTTTTTCAAAATGTTAATTAAATCACCAGAACTTTATCCCATTATTCAGCGTTATCTCAGTGTGTGGATAGATATCAATATTTTTTCTGTTTCGCTAAGACCCGTCATTTGATGCGTTTTCTGATAAAATCAGCCCCTTGCGTCTCTTTCGCGCACTATTTATGGCTAACCCGTTGAATAATTTAATTATGACAAGAATACTCGCTGCGATAACGCTGTTGCTGAGTATCGTATTGACCATTTTGGTCACTATTTTTTGTTCTGTGCCGATCATCCTTGCCGGGATCGTGAAGCTCCTTTTGCCCATTCCCGTCGTCTGGCGCAAGGTATCCGTTTTTTGTAATTTCATGATGTACTGCTGGTGTGAAGGGTTGGCGCTGCTGCTGCATCTCAATCCGTGGCTTAAATGGGACGTGGAAGGGCTGGAAGGCCTGAACAAGAAAAACTGGTATCTGCTTATTTGTAACCATCACAGCTGGGCCGATATCGTGGTGCTTTGCGTTCTGTTCCGTAAGCACATTCCAATGAATAAATACTTTCTTAAGCAGCAGCTGGCCTGGGTGCCGTTTATCGGCCTGGCCTGCTGGGCGCTGGATATGCCGTTTATGAAACGCTACTCGCGCGCTTATTTGCTCCGTCATCCCGAACAACGCGGTAAAGATGTAGAAACAACCCGCCGTTCTTGCGAGAAATTTCGCGCGCATCCCACAACGATCGTAAATTTTGTCGAAGGTTCGCGTTTTACCGAAGAGAAACGTCGGCAAACTCGCTCGCCATATAAAAACCTTCTCCCACCAAAAGCGGCGGGGATCGCGATGGCGCTAAACGTCTTAGGGTCTCAGTTCGATAAGCTGCTCAACGTTACCCTCTGCTACCCGGAAAACGATCGGAAACCATTCTACGATATGTTGAGCGGTAAACTGACGCGCATCGTGGTACGTATCGATCTGGAGCCGATTAAAGAAGAGCTACACGGTGACTATGTGAATGACAAAGGATTCAAACGCCGTTTCCAGCTTTGGTTGAATGCACTCTGGAATGAAAAAGACGAACAGATAGAAAAGATTAAAGCGGAAAACAAAAACGCCGGTCAATGACCGGCGATTTTTTTATTTCTTTTCAACCAGATGTTTCACGGTATCGGCGTACTGTTGTACGAAGATATCCATGCTGCTGGTATCCATCCCTTGCGGGTTAACCTGATATTTGCCGTTTACAAACATCGCCGGTACACCCTGAAGCTGGAGATCAGCGGCCGCTTTTTCTTGCTGCGCAACCAGTGATTTCACCACGAAGCTGTTCCATGCCGCATCGTAGTCTTCACCTTTCACACCCGCATCAACGAATACTTTGCGAATATCGGCAGCAGACTGAACGGTCTGGTTTTTCTGTACTGCTTCAAACATCGGCGCAGTGATTTTATCTTCCACGCCCAGTGCCATCGCCACAGCCCATGCCTGCGTCAGGTCCTTACCCAATGGGCCCAGGAACTCAACGTGGTATTTGGTCATTTTGGTGCCTTCAGGCAGCTTTTTCTTCACGTTATCAGAAACGTGCAGCACTTCTTCAAACTGATAGCAGTGCGGGCAGTAGAAGGAGAAAAACTCCAGAACCTGAGGCTCGCCAGCAACGGGCTTATCCAGTGTGATGTATTGCTTACCATCACTGAACTGCGCTGCCGATGCGCTAAAAGCTAAAATCATACCAGCCAGCGCCAGCCAAATCTTTTTCATGATCAACTCTCTCCTGATGTGTCCGTTTAATACATTGGCGTTAATTGTAAAGGGGGTTCTTGCAGCACTTTTGCCTGCTCAAGAAATGTCGCAGTCTGCCGTTGCCAGTAATCTTCCCCGGTTAACCACGGGAAATTTTTAGGAAACGCAGGATCAGCCCAGCGACGCATCAGCCAGGCAAGATAATAAACCAAACGCATCGCGCGTAAAGGCTCAATAAGTTCTATTTCAGCGGTATCGAACTCACTAACTTCTTCATAAGCCTCGATAATCGTTTCAAGCTGCATCCGCTGCTCGGCTTTATCGCCATTCAGCAGCATCCACAGATCCTGAACGGCAGGGCCATTGCGGGCATCATCTAAATCGACAAACAGCGGGCCATCACGCCAGAGGATATTTCCGGCATGGCAATCCCCGTGTAAACGCAGCATCTCAAAACGGGTATGCCAACGTTCGGTAACGGCAGCAATAAGGGTGTCCGTCGCGTTCAGGAAAGCCGCTTTTTGCCCCGAGGGAATCAGTGGTGCGTCTTCGAAAAGTTTGCGAGGTTCAATGAGATACTCTTCCAGGCCCATTGTCGGCCGGAAGGCAAAAGGGTGTTTACGCCCAGTCTGATGCAGGCGACCCAGATAGCGTCCTACCGCTTCCATCTGATCGATATTATCCGCTTCGAACTGTCGCCCACCGACGCTTGGGAAAATCGCGTAGTGGAATCCCTGGTGGTTCAGTAGCGTCTGCCCATTGAGGACAAGCGGCGCCGCGACCGGCACCTCATCTTTTACCAGTTCCAGTGCAAACTGATGCTCTTCCCGTATTTGATCGGCAGACCAACGCTCAGGGCGATAAAACTTAACGACAAAGCGTCGACGGTCTTCGTCCTGAAACTGATAGACGCGGTTTTCATAGCTGTTGAGCGGGGTAAGACCGGAATCCACCCGGATTCCCTGTTCAAACAGCGCATCCATGATGGTATCCGGGTGTAATGTCTGGAAAGTAAAAGCGTTGTCGTTCATCCCATCATCCGGAAAATACTACGAATGATTCAGGATATCATTTTGTGGCGATTTCGGTGGCGCCGCTTACAAGGTTTTACTCTTTAATCACGCCGCGTGCGCGTAATAGCGCTGTTTTGAAATCTTCTTCATAATCTTTCTGAATGCCAGGAATCACCGCATCTTTTGCGGAGCCACGCATTTTCAGGTGATAGATCAGAATGTCGTCGGTTAAATCCGCCAGTTCACCGTCAAAACCTGACTCTTTCGCCAGTTTCTGTAAAAATTGCAGCAGATTAAGATCGGGCTCTTTCTGCCAGGCTGGTTGCAGGAGTTCAATGACTTCATTCAGGCGTTTACATTTCATGGCTGTGCTCCTTAATTTGATGTAGATACGTTAGCAGGGTCAATCCCACAATAAAAGAGGCGATATCAGTGAATCTGGAGAGTGCAATAACGGGGGTTGTGCTGGCAGGCGGTAAGGCCAGGCGAATGGGGGGGGCAGATAAGGGTCTGCTTGAGCTGGATGGCAAACCACTCTGGAAGCATGTTGCTGATACGCTGGCGTCTCAGCTTGAAACCGTCGTGATTAACGCGAATCGCCATCAGGATATTTATCAACAAAGCGGTCTGAAAGTGATCCCCGATTCACTGGCCGATTTTCCGGGGCCTCTGGCGGGTATGTTGTCTGTTTTACAGCAAGAGAAGGGAGACTGGTTTCTGTTTTGCCCTTGTGACACGCCTTACATTCCCCGCAATCTGGTTGCGCGTTTAAAAGCTCAGCGTAATAACGCGCCTGTCGTATGGGTTCACGACGGCGAGCGGGACCACCCGACAATTGCACTGGTTAATCGCTCCGTAGCACCTTTCTTACAGGAATATCTCCGGTCAGGTGAACGGCGAGTCATGGTCTTTATGCGCCAGGCCGGTGGTCATGCTGTTGATTTCAGTGATTTTAAACAGGCATTTGTGAATGTGAATACGCCGGAAGAACTCGCCAGATGGCAGGAGAAATCATGATCCCACTACTCGGCATAGCCGCATGGAGCGGCACCGGTAAGACTACGCTGCTCAAGAAATTGATTCCAGCGTTATGCGCCAGAGGGGTTTGCCCAGGATTAATTAAACATACTCATCACAATATGGACGTAGATAAGCCCGGCAAAGACAGTTACGAGTTACGCAAGGCAGGCGCAGCACAAACGCTTGTCGCCAGTCGGCAACGTTGGGCGCTGATGACAGAAACACCGGAAGAACCTGAGCTGGATTTAACGTATCTGGTGAGTCGAATGGATGCTTCCAAGCTGGATATAGTGCTTGTTGAAGGTTTTAAGCACGAAGCGGTGGCGAAGATCTTGTTATTCCGACAGGGGGGTGGGCATGAAGTGGATGAGCTGACCATTGATGAACATGTGATCGCCGTCGCCAGCGACATTCCGCTTTCCCTGGATGTCCCGCTATTAGATATCAATGATATACCACAGATCGCTACATTTGTTTTGCGTTGGCTGGGACGATAGTACGCGGGCGGCACAGGTTTTTTGCAGGCAGGATAAGCGCAGCGTCATCCGGCTGCACCCGGGTGCATGAACGCAAAAAGGCCATCCCTCAGGATGGCCTCTTCACTTAATTAATGCCTGGCAGTTCCCTACTCTCGCATGGGG
>NZ_JAOWFM010000041.1:0-5498 GCF_030333655.1 Citrobacter sp. CK180
GAAACCGGTATGCAGCTTTGCTGTTACGACGGGAGGAGAGATAAAAATCGACAGTGCGGCCCCGGCTGTCGACGGCCCGGTACAGATACGCCCAGCGGCCATTGACCTTCACGTAGGTTTCATCCATGTGCCACGGGCAAAGATCGGAAGGGTTACGCCAGTACCAGCGCAGCCGTTTTTCCATTTCAGGCGCATAACGCTGAACCCAGCGGTAAATCGTGGAGTGATCGACATTCACTCCGCGTTCAGCCAGCATCTCCTGCAGCTCACGGTAACTGATGCCGTATTTGCAGTACCAGCGTACGGCCCACAGAATGATGTCACGCTGAAAATGCCGGCCTTTGAATGGGTTCATGTGCAGCTCCATCAGCAAAAGGGGATGATAAGTTTATCACCACCGACTATTTGCAACAGTGCCGTGGCAAGAGCCATTTGCTACGGTCAGCGTGGTGAGATCAGAAAACGTTACCGCGAGGGGCAGGAAGATCAGTTGGGTGCGCTGGGTCTGGTGACAAACGCAGTGGTGCTGTGGAATACGCTTTATATGCAGGAAGCCTTGTCGCACCTGCGTAGCACTGGGGAAGGGCCAGAAGATGAACATATCGCGCGGCTTTCGCCTCTGATGCATGGTCATATCAACATGCTGGGACATTATACGTTCACACTACCGGAGGATATTATGAAGGGGGAATTGAGGCCGTTAAATCTCAATTTAAACAATGAATTACCTCCTTAGCGTGGTTTTTTACATCATTGGCCCTCAAACCCCTATACAGAAAATGATGGACCGGCTTAATAAGCCAGCCTTTCTTGGGAGGATTGATGCTGCTGAACACGCTATAAGGGGTCAGTTTGGATATAGAGAATTATTGTACGGCAAGCCTGTTTTTTGAACAGGCTTGCCTATAGCAATAGGGTGTACTCCCGCGCTATGCAGCATCTGGTGTAGATTTTATCAAATTGGATAACCTAAAAGCCGTCCCATCCACGTCGGTGACTGACAGATAAATCAATACTAAACCCAATGACCCAACAAGTTCTGACTTCTGACTGGCCGTTATTGCCGCTAACCTGGTCATTATCCCAGGTTAGCGGTCAGGTATTTTTGATGGCTCTTTAACGCTGGTCATTTCGTATCTGCCTTCAGGGTCCATGGCATTCACTGCTTTTTGCAGCTCTGCCAGCGCAAACTTAAGCGAAGCGACCTCTTCACGCAGTGCCTGGACTTCTTGCTCCTGAGTCACCGCACGATTGGTTTTCGGAAAAGCTTCGAGGACATCTTCTTCGAGGAACATACGAACCTGACGATTATCCACATTCACCAGCTGATATTTCAGTCGTCCACAGTTGATTGCGTTATAGATAGTTTTACGACTGACCATCGCTAACGCTATGACGTCGCTGATTCGTAACATCTTGTCCCTCGTCTGGTACGGCTTCACTGTATTGAACTCATCATTTTATCTTACTGCGTGACGACGGCATCGGTGAACACTTTTGCAATCTCCTCTGGCGTCATTTTCACGATATCGTTAACTCGATCGTGATCGGCCAATAATGCGAACAAGGATTGAATAATTGCCACTTTTTCGCAAGTTTTATCAATCGCCATCATCACGACTATCTGCGGCACAACGCTCTCTTCAGGTTCGTCGGTACGCTGAAATTCAACCCCCGCCAGGTTAATGCCGATTGCAAAACCGGTCTGGTTAACATGTTCAAACTCGGTATGTGGAATGGCCACGCTATGGGTTTCCATAAATATCCCGGTTGGATAGACTTTTTCCCGTTCAAGTACTCCATTGGCAAAACTCGGTTTAACCAGCCCGTCGGCCTGCAGGCTATCTGCCAGTCGGGTTAGCAAAACCGTCCGACTCACGTTCCCGGTAAACTTCACCACCCGCTGTGCGCTAAACATCATTTCCCGGCCTCCGCGCTCACTTCGGCCATCTGTTCATTTTCCTGCGCCAGTTTACGGCGATTCCACAGCACCAGCGCGATGGTGCACAGCGTCAGGATACCCACGCCAATCTCTTTCAGGTGGAAACTCTGGATAATCGCCCACGGCAGCATCGCCCCCGCATAATCCACGCTGCTGATACTGGTAGTCCCCTGCGGCAGTGAGAAGCCGGTGCTCACCGCGGTGCTGGTGACAATAGGTGCCAGGCTGGTACCTATTAACAGCGCCAGGCTTAATGTCAACAACCCGGTCAGGAGTGTACGGAACATGTCGCCTCGACAAACTGCCGTCACCAGCACGAAGGCGAACGGTAGGCCGGTAAGGGATGCGAACGGCAGGAACTGGTTGCCCGGAATAATCGCCGCCAGTATCAGCATCACCGGGATCATCAGCATCGACACGGACAGCGTCACCGGATGCCCAACGCTCACGGCTGAATCCAGGCCGATAGCGATTTTGCCGAATGAACCGGCGCGAGACTGCGCAATCTCCTGTATACGTTCGCTGATCGGATAAACCCCTTCCATCAGCATTTTCGCCATCCGCGGAATAATGGTCATCACCGCCGCCATCGTAATCGCCGTTTGTAATATAGCTTTTACTTCAATACCGGCAATAATCCCCAACAGTGCGCCAATAATAGCCCCCAGAGATGCCGGGTCGCCGAGAATTGATAATCTTTTCTGGATAACTTCGGTATCAATTTTGATATCACGAATAACAGGGATACGGTCAACGATCGCATTCACCAGCCACGCTGCCGGTACAAACGACACAGAAAAACCGTGCGGCACCGAAATAGACGGCAAATTCAGGTATTTTTCAACATCACCACTGGTACGGTCGGCGATAACCATCGTAATAATACAGTTAATACCGGCGGCAAATATTCCCAACCAGAGGCTATCAGTAATAATCGTCACCAGTGAACCGGTAAACGCATGATGCCACAGGTTCCAGATATCCACGTTCAGTACCCGCGTGGTTTTGGTGTACAGCATCAGAACGTTAATCGCGACGCATACCGGAATCACCAGCGCGCCAACCCGAGTCCCCATAGCCACCGCGGCGGCGGCAGGCCAGCCCACGTCCAGTACGTTAAGATTCAGACCAAAACGCTCCACCAGAGCATGGCTCACCGGGGTGAGGGAATCGATCATCAGATTAACGGTAATACTTAAGCCGATAAAACCGATACCGACCATTAAACCGGATTTTAACGCTTTGCTCAGTGACAGGTGTAATATCAAACCGAGGAGCATAAATATTAGCGGCATCATGACCGATGCCCCTAAACCCACAATGTAATCAACAATAAACATGGCTTAACCCTCGGCGAGAATTAATTCTTTGACGCTGCTGAAAACTTTATCCGTGCCCATGCCAGTTAATAGTGGCAGAGCGTTAACAACGGGAATAGAAAGCGCAACCGGTGAAGTGGAAACAATAAAATCTACATCGTCGCGGGTTTTAGCCTCAGCCACGGTTCCCTGGGATATACGCACTTTATCGAGAATATTCTCTTTTTTCAGGAAGTCCTGCAGTTTATTTAAAGCAACTGTGCTGGTCGCAACGCCCGCGCCGCAGCAAATCATCATGTGTTTCATGAGCAATCCTCTCTGTTTTGGTGGGAGGAATTAAAACATGCCGCGAAGATATGAATTGTGATTTGTGTATAATTTTACACGCTAACTACACAGTGAATTGAAAGTACTATCATAACTCATTGATATATGATGATTTAAAAAAACGTTTATCTGTGTGTTTACGCTAAAAAACGTGACGAACATCTCATAATAATACCCGTTCATTCGTATAGTGGGGTTATACGCCGGAGCCTACCGGCCATAAGACAGCGTGCAGAGCCGCCTGCTGTGGGGCCAGGCGGCAGCGGACGCCACCCTGCAGCCCGGACAGTACCGCAGCCTGGGCCTGAGCTGGTACGGCTCGGTGACCGCCACCGCCCACGGTGCCGCTTTCAGCCAGTCGATGGCCGGGAATGAGCCCCGCATGATGATAGATACCGGAGACGTGGCCGGTGTGCCGGTGAACGGCAACAGCGGGGTGACCAACCGCTTCGGGGTGGGCGTGGTGAGCGCCGGCAGCAGCTACCGCCGCAGCGATATTTCGGTTGATGTGGCCGCCCTGCCGGAGGACGTGGACGTCAGCAGCTCCGTCATCAGCCAGGTGCTGACGGAAGGCGCGGTGGGCTACCGGAAGATTGACGCCAGCCAGGGGGAGCAGGTGCTCGGCCATATCCGGCTGGCTGACAGCACAAGTCCGCCGTTTGGCTCCATGGTGGTGTCAGGGAAAACCGGCAGAACCGCAGGGATGGTCGGGGATGACGGACTGGTCTACCTGACAGGTCTCAGCGGGGAAGACCGCCGGACTCTGGACGTATCCTGGAATGGCCGGACACACTGCAGGCTGACGCTGCCTGAGAGCGCAGACCTCAGCCGGGGGCCGCTGTTACTGCCCTGCAGATAAAAATATCCCTGTCACAGAGCAGGACTAACGGAGAAAACAGGTTAAAAACAGCAGAATAAGCCGTGCGATTATACTCACACTGGCGGCAGCATGGGAGCCAGTGCAGCCCGGCGGCCGTCAACGTCGACCGGACCCGCATCATTATGGATGCACCACAGAAAACGGTGGCCATCACGCTGAATAATGATGACAAAACCACGCCGTTTCTGGCGCAGTCGTGGGTGACGGATGCTGACGGGGTGAAAACGGATGCGCTGATGGCGTTGCCGCCGCTGCAGCGTATTGATGCCGGACAGAAATCCCAGGTCCGTATCACCCAGGTTCGCGGGCTGACAGACAAGCTCCCTCAGGACAGGGAAACGCTGTTCTGGTTTAACGTGCGGGGCGTTCCCCCGAAGCCCGGAGACAATAATGTCCTGCAGCTGGCCATGCAGAGCCAGCTGAAATTGTTTTACCGGCCGAAAGCCATTATCAGAAACAGCAGTGACCAGCCGGAAAGCTGTGGTGTCACGCCGGCCCAGCAAAAGCTTCTGCAGGAAGTGTACAGGGGGCACACTCTGGCAGAAATGACGGGTATTCTGAGCACAGACATGAAGAAAATCTGGCAGAATAAGGATCGCCTGTTAGCAAAAAGGCACTGTTGCAAATAGTCGGTGGTGATAAACTTATCATCCCCTTTTGCTGATGGAGCTGCACATGAACCCATTCAAAGGCCGGCATTTTCAGCGTGACATCATTCTGTGGGCCGTACGCTGGTACTGCAAATACGGCATCAGTTACCGTGAGCTGCAGGAGATGCTGGCTGAACGCGGAGTGAATGTCGATCACTCCACGATTTACCGCTGGGTTCAGCGTTATGCGCCTGAAATGGAAAAACGGCTGCGCTGGTACTGGCGTAACCCTTCCGATCTTTGCCCGTGGCACATGGATGAAACCTACGTGAAGGTCAATGGCCGCTGGGCGTATCTGTACCGGGCCGTCGACAGCCGGGGCCGCACTGTCGATTTTTATCTCTCCTCCCGTCGTAACAGCAAAGCTGCATACCGGTTTC
>NZ_JAOWFM010000042.1:0-5539 GCF_030333655.1 Citrobacter sp. CK180
GAAACCGGTATGCAGCTTTGCTGTTACGACGGGAGGAGAGATAAAAATCGACAGTGCGGCCCCGGCTGTCGACGGCCCGGTACAGATACGCCCAGCGGCCATTGACCTTCACGTAGGTTTCATCCATGTGCCACGGGCAAAGATCGGAAGGGTTACGCCAGTACCAGCGCAGCCGTTTTTCCATTTCAGGCGCATAACGCTGAACCCAGCGGTAAATCGTGGAGTGATCGACATTCACTCCGCGTTCAGCCAGCATCTCCTGCAGCTCACGGTAACTGATGCCGTATTTGCAGTACCAGCGTACGGCCCACAGAATGATGTCACGCTGAAAATGCCGGCCTTTGAATGGGTTCATGTGCAGCTCCATCAGCAAAAGGGGATGATAAGTTTATCACCACCGACTATTTGCAACAGTGCCAGGTAACCCGGTCAGACTACACCTCATACTCAACAACGCAACCGAGACGTCTCGAGGAAACAGATCATTGTGGTGTTTGGCGGTGAGCGATGAATTCAAAGCTGTACTGATATAAGCGGAAGTAGTTCACTGTATATTCAAACGGTGTCCCATCGACAAGCTCACTGACTGATTCGACCCTTAATATGGGCGAATTTTCACGGGTGTTGAGGAGCGCGGCGAGTGAGGTGGAGGTGCTATCTGGCCAGACACATTGGCGACTTTTCGCGATCTGCATCCCCTTATGTCGCTCGATATAATCGTATTTCGATGTTTGCATCACTTCGATACTGAGATCGGTAAACATAGCCACCGGCAGGTAGGTGCACTCAAGGATTTCTGGCTCGCCATCAATCAAACGAAGACGTTGGATTTCATAAATCAACGTCCCTTCCTCCACGTTTAATTTACTGGCAATGGTGTGGCTGCAAGGTGACGTTTCAAATGCGATCACCTTTGAGCTTGGCGTTTTGCCTTGTGCTGAGACTTCTTCGATAAATCCCATCAGTTGAAAGGCGTTGTGCTGTGCTTTAGGGGCTTTTACGTAACTGCCACTACCTCTGACGCGGTAGAGCAGATCGTTATCAACCAACACCTTCATCGCCTTACGTATCGTGACTCGGCTGACGTCATAGGTGGCTTGTAGCTCGGCCTCAGTTGGCATCATCGCGCCTGGTGTCAGGGTTCCATCTTTAATCTGCTCAGTGAGTAAATCGGCTATTTGCATGTAGCGAGGTTTCAACATGTCGGCTCCTTTTGGCTGCAAGCCCCATCATAACAAACTGTGATCGATAATACATTTAAAGTACATAAATAGATTCCCATTGTGTTTTCGATCAATAAATGAGCCTTTGTGTATATTTAAAGTATCACCTATGTAATACATTAAAGATACATATTAAGAGGAGACACGATGATGAAACCACAAAAGCTCACTATCGTCGGGGGTGGAAGCACCTATACACTGGGGATGATCAATAGCTTGATTGCTGAAAAAGAGGCATTTCCGCTCAGCAAAATCACCTTCTATGATATTGATGAACAAAGACAAGCCTCGAATGCCAAAGCGACGGAGATCTTGCTGCGCGAGGCTTATCCTGAGGTCGAAGAGTTTGTTTATACCACGGATAAAGAAACGGCATTCTCAGATGCAGATTTCTTCTTTATTCAGATCCGCACTGGTGGCCTTGCCATGCGGGAGCTTGATGAGCAGATCCCATTGTTTTACGGTTGTGTGGGACAAGAAACGTGCGGCGCGGGTGGCATGGCGTATGGGCTACGCTCGATAGGTGACATGATTACTCTCGTGAATGACATTCGTCACTTCGCCCCGGATGCCTGGATTTTAAACTATACAAACCCAGCAGCCATTGTGGCTGAAGCCTTGCAGCGCGAATTTCCTCATGACAACCGCATTCTAAACATCTGCGATATGCCTGCCGCCATTATGGTGAGTTATGCACAATTACTCGGTTGCGAGATCTGGGATTTGGTGCCGGAATACTTTGGACTGAACCACTTTGGGTGGTTTACCAAGGTACGAAACCGAGAAGGGGTCGACCTTACCGCTGAGCTTAAACGCATCATTTTGGAAGAGGGGATCAGTGCTGTTGACCCAGAAATTGCTGATGACCCTTCATGGCAGGCAACGTTTAAAAACATGCAGACCATGCTGAAAGACAATCCTGAGTACTTACCCAATACTTATCTGCAGTACTACTTGTATCCGGAAAAAATGGTAGAAAAAGAAGATATTGCTAACACGCGTGCGCGCCAAGTAATCAATGGACGAGAAAAGCGAGTGTTTAGCCTGAATGAACGCATCATTGCCGCGGGCACTACCGCTAATGAACATCTTCATGCAGACATCCATGGGCGCTATATGGTGCGTGTAGCGGCCTCCTTGGCCTATAACCGTGGCGAGACGTATCTGGTTATCGTACCGAATGATGGCGCGATCCCAAATATTCAGAATGATGCCATGGTGGAAGTGCCGGCCGCGTTAACCAATGACGGCCCGAAACGCTTTGCGGTCGGAACCATCCCTACGTTCCAAAAAGCACTGATCGAAGGCCAACTCGGCTACGAAAAGCTGGTCGTGGATGCATGGTTTAGCGGGGATCGACAAACACTGGTCAATGCGCTCACGCTCAACCGAACCGTTGTGGATGTGCCAAAAGCGCAACAAATCGTCGATGAGCTTTTACGTGTTAACGGCGACTATCTACCTCAATTTCATTAATAATATGATGCCCCAGAGACCATCTGGGGCCAAAATCTGGGAGGGATCATCATGAAAGATATAATCCAGCGCTTTGGTGCAGCAATGTTTGTCCCTGTGCTCCTCTTTCCTGCAGCCGGTATGTTATTAGGCTTATCGGTGATGCTACTCAACCAAGATCTCTTTCCTTGGGCAGTGGAAGGTAGTGCATGGGTAAAAGTGTCAACTATCCTTCTCCAAGCCTCGTTGGCGGTGTTTAAAAATATGGCCTTGGTGTTTGCGGTAGGGTTACCGATAGCACTAGCAAAATCTGCATCCGGGCGCGCAGTGCTTGCAACACTGGTGTCATACATCACCTTTAATTATGTGATTGGTGGCATTTTACAGTTCTGGGGACCTGAGCTTGGGGTGAACTATGTGGAGGGTGAGCGTGGGCTTACTGATGTGGGCGGTATACTTACTTTGGATACTAACCTATTGGGTGCCATCGTAATTGCTAGCCTCTCCGTTTGGGTTCACAACCGTTTCTTCGACAAAAAACTGCCAAACTGGGCGGCAGTGTTTGGTGGCACACCTTTGGTGGTTATTGTGAGTTTTCCGATCATAGTACTCATGGCGATCATCACCTGTTTTACTTGGCCAAGTATTCAGCACGGCATTAATAATCTACAAACCTTTTTAGTCGGTGCGGGTTCATTCGGGGTGTGGATGTTCACTTTCCTTGAGCGGATTATGATCCCAACGGGGCTGCATCACTTTGTCTATGGCCCCGTATTCTATGGACCTGTAGCGGTGGATGGCGGCACAGTGGCTCATTGGATTCAAAATATCCAAAACTTTGCCAGCAATCCTGCCCCCTTAACCGAGCAATTCCCACAAGGTGGCTTGATGTTGACTGGGATGGGGAAAGTCTTTGGTTGTACGGGTATTGCTATGGCGCTTTACGCAACCGCGAAGCCAGAAAACAAGAAAATGGTGCTCGGCTTGGTGCTTGGTGCGGCATTGACGGCCATTCTTACTGGGATCACCGAGCCTATTGAGTTTACCTTCCTGTTTATCGCACCGGCATTATTTGCGCTCCACGCGGTATTGGCGGCAACCATGGCAACCATTGCCTATTGGTTTGGTGTCTCAGGTAACTTCCAGACTGGGCTTATCGACTTTATTTTTCAAAATTGGCTACCGCTAGGCGGCTTGCATGGCGACACATATATTGTGCAAGTGCTCATCGGCCTGAGTTTCACCGCTATCTACTTTGTGGTGTTCCGCGCGCTGATTTTGAAATTTGATATCCCCACGCCCGGCCGGGGCAGCGCAGAGGCGAAGCTTTATACCAAAGCCGACTATAAGGGGGCACAACAAAACGATTCATCGAGCGGTGTGATTGATGGCGGGCAAGCGAGTGCGTTTATTGAAGGACTGGGTGGCAAAGACAACATAGCATTGCTCACCAATTGTGCCACGCGGTTACGTATCAAGGTACATGAGCCAGAAAAAGTAGCGGAAACGCAATATTTTCAAGAGCATGGTGCAGTAAACATGGTACGTAATGGTGATAGCTTTCAAATTATTGTCGGCTTAACCGTACCGCAGGTTCGCGAAGAAATGACGCAATTGATACGGGCATAGGTTTTGCGCCTCAAGACAAGAAATTAAGAGCGGTACTTGGTACTGCTCTTATGCATTGAGGCTAATATAAGCCAGGAGTTAATAGTACTTAGGTACTATTGATTGAAGTGTTATTAGTGGTAATGTTCGTTGGTTACGAAAAGTCGTGTGAGTCTGAGTAAGTTGTTGCCCAATTTAAGGCGATACTCAGTGTGACCATCGAATAATAATTGAGAGCGTGTAATGTCTGAAATTGAAGAAGAGGGTAATGCTACCAATTTACTGATTTAGTGTATGATGATGGTTTTGAGGTGCTCCAGTGGCTTCCATTTCCATCAGTTGTCCCTCCTGTTCAGCTACTGAAGGCGTGGTGCGTAACGGTAAAAGCACTGCCGGACATCAGCGCTATCTCTGCTCTCACTGTCGTAAAACATGGCAGCTACAGTTCACTTACACCGCCTCTCAGCCCGGTACACGCCAGAAAATTATTGATATGGCCATGAATGGCGTCGGATGCAGGGCTACCGCCCGCATTATGGGCGTTGGCCTCAACACGATTTTACGACACTTAAAAAACTCAGGCCGCAGTCGGTAACCTCGCGCATACAACCGGGTAGTGACGTTATTGTCTGCGCTGAAATGGACGAACAGTGGGGCTACGTGGGCGCTAAATCACGCCAGCGCTGGTTGTTTTATGCGTATGACAGGATACGGAAGACGTGTCAGCGATGCAGGAGCTTTCCTCGGATTAACGCCCAAAAAGTATCAATCCGGCGAAGTTGACAGAAATGGGGGAATATCAAAGCAGGGAAACAGAATGACACGCACGCTTATCGGCACTGTTGCAAATAGTCGGTGGTGATAAACTTATCATCCCCTTTTGCTGATGGAGCTGCACATGAACCCATTCAAAGGCCGGCATTTTCAGCGTGACATCATTCTGTGGGCCGTACGCTGGTACTGCAAATACGGCATCAGTTACCGTGAGCTGCAGGAGATGCTGGCTGAACGCGGAGTGAATGTCGATCACTCCACGATTTACCGCTGGGTTCAGCGTTATGCGCCTGAAATGGAAAAACGGCTGCGCTGGTACTGGCGTAACCCTTCCGATCTTTGCCCGTGGCACATGGATGAAACCTACGTGAAGGTCAATGGCCGCTGGGCGTATCTGTACCGGGCCGTCGACAGCCGGGGCCGCACTGTCGATTTTTATCTCTCCTCCCGTCGTAACAGCAAAGCTGCATACCGGTTTC